>JAYYHP010000095.1:0-5582 GCA_036148335.1 Pseudomonadota bacterium | reverse complement strand
TGCGCGTAGTTTACATGCTTTGCCACGGCGGCGCACCCGTATCGGAGCGGCTTCAGACACTGAGGCGAATCGTCTTGAGCGTGAATCGCCAGACCGCGTTAGTCGATTCATTCAAGCAAGAAAGATCCCTCATGATTCTGAGTCACCGTGTGTGGCGACTGCAGCGGCAATGATTGGCACAAACAACACCCAACCTGCTCTTTGTGCCGTGATACTCTGATCGCTTCCGGACGTAGCCATCACCCTATTTGCTGATGTGCCCGGCTCAAACCATCACGAGGTGACGCCACTATGAGTCAACACGACGCTCTGTTTTCACCCATTACCCTAGGCAAACTAGAGTTGCCTAATCGCATTGTAATGGCCCCGATGACCCGCACTTACTCGCCGGGGAACGTACCCAATGATCTGAACGTTGCGTATTACGCGCGCCGGGCACAGCATCAGGTAGGACTCATCATTACCGAAGGCACCTGCGTCAATCATCCGGGAGCCAATGGCTACGCCCGAGTGCCTTTTATCTACGGTGATGAGGCGCTGGCTGGCTGGAAAAAAGTGGTCGATGCCGTCCACGCCAAAGGTGGCAAGATCGCGCCCCAGTTATGGCATGTCGGCGCTGTGCGCAAAGAAGGCACTGAACCCGATCCATCAGCCCCAGGCTATAGTCCGTCGGGCTTGTTTAAACCCGGTAAACCAACTGGCGTCGCCATGACCAAAGACGATATTCAGGACGTCGTCACCGCATTTGCGCAGGCCGCCGAAGACGCTCAGCGTATTGGCTTTGATGCAGTAGAAATCCACGGTGCTCATGGCTATCTGATTGACCAGTTTTTCTGGGAAGGAACGAATCAACGCGATGACGAATACGGCGGCGACCTGGTTGCACGCACCCGCTTTGCTTGTGACATCATCACCGCCATCCGCGAACGCGTTGGCCCGGACTTCCCGATTATTTTCCGTTTTTCCCAATGGAAACAGCAGGACTATCAGGCCCGACTGTGTGAGACCCCAGATGAACTCAAAGCTTTTCTGACCCCACTGGTGAATGCAGGGGTCGATATTTTCCACTGCTCTACCCGTCGTTTCTGGGTGAAAGAGTTTGAAGGCTCTGACCTGAATCTCGCAGGCTGGACCAAGCAACTCACTGGAAAGCCCGTCATTACCGTCGGTAGTGTGGGTTTAAACAGTGGCTTTATTGATGAAGAAAAGCGCGACATGATCGACGCATCAGGCGTTGCCAGTGGCAATATTGATGAACTGTCACAGCGTGTGGCCAACGACGAGTTTGAATTAGTCGCCGTTGGCCGTGCCCTTCTGCAAGACCCGGAATGGGTCGAAAAAGTTCGCGAAGGGCGTTTCGATGAATTAAGTGATTACAGCAAAAAATCACTGATGGAATTAACGTAATTCCTTATTGGTTCATCGAACGTTGCATCGAACCCTGCTTCGAATACTGACCAGCATCAATATTGGTGCTGGCCAGTTTTTCTAACAGACCGGCAATATTTTTCTTCGCCGATCCTTCTTAGCTACTAACCGACTTAGTAAATCGGCGACAGCAGTTCTGGGTTGATCACCAGATTACGAACACCGTGCGCATGGTCTTCATCAAAGACATTGTCTTTACACCACTTGCCGACGCTACGGATGTCGACTTTTTCAACGTCTGGGCGAACGCTCCAGGTCACCTGAAACGGCGAACCTTTTTCGTTGTAACCCGGGCCTGTCGTAGAGCCTGAGTACACGACCGGCATACCCGTATTTTCTGGAATATTCAGCGCCTGCTGGTAACCGTTACGCACGCCATGTTGCGTCAAGTCACGAAAATCTGCCGCGCGACGATCGTTAACCAGAACAAACACCTGAGCTTCTACACGAAGCTGCGGATTGCCAATCGCATCACTCAGGCAAGAACCCAGTGTTGGACCCGGCTCAACCTGTGCGGTGGAATGTACGTAGTGAACTTCGATGGTATCGCCCGGCTGCAGGCCGCCGTGATCGCTGTCGCAAATAGGACGACGAACAGGACGCTTTTCTTTACGGCGTAATTTGCCGTCATACAAGTAACCGCTTTGATACCCTTCGCCATCACCGTTACCTGCGTACGTCGTAAATTCACCGCCTTTATGCTCCGCATTTTTATGGAAGTGAATATTGCACAGGTTCATCTGGGTATACGCCGGGGCATCACTGAAAATAATGGGGTTGCTGCCATGAATATCATCGATATCACGCGGCGACTGCGGGCCAAAACCCAGACCGGCTGTATTTGCAGCCAGATTAGCGCGCTGTTCCGCAATCACATCGTCAGAGACGTTGCTGTCGGAAGAGGCAGCCATCGCAGGCAGAGATAAAGACGCGGCACCAAGGCAAATACCGAGTGCAGATAGAAGAGGAGTTTTCATGAATAGGTTCCCTGTTAAAAAATGAATAAACAGGAACCTCTGACTGAAACTCACGCCCGACGGCATGAACTCACGCGATCCCTGCGTGTGTGGCACAGTCTGACAAAGCATGAGGTTTTCTCAATGGCCAGTTAGGCCACTTAGAATTAATTCAGGAGAAAATCGATGGGTTAAGCCGACAAGTCCGACGAATTCGCGCAAGGTTGTAATGTTATAACACGCACTATTTCTTCCCGACTGGTCAGAGTAGCGTCCGTATTGTTCGCCGAACCAGTATGATCGATATCAATTAACGAGCCTCGACTTAACTTACCCAATGCGTCGGACCACAGCGCGCCTTCATAAATATACGCAAGGCTGCTGGGCGCAAGCGATAAAGTACTGAAAGGCGCTAACACCTCAATGGATAACTGATACCCATCTTGTTGCAACAGAGGGTTATTGCCCGGCTGTACGTCCACAACGGTGGTCGTCGCTTTGCGGTCTGCTTGATCATGACTTATTAAATACTGATCCGGTAGGCACCAAAGCTGTACCATGCCGGCCGCTTCTGGGTCCGGATTAATTTCGTTATGAGAAAAGCCATGAGACCCGGAACGCTGAATCATCACTTGCCCAGCGTGTAAGTCACCTTCCCAGCCAGCATCGCCCTCATGACGTATGCGTCCTCGGGTAATGACGCTGACAATGGTCACGTCGGAATGCGAATGCCGACCAGTACTGCCACCGGGTCGAAAAAATGCATGCGCCAGATACGTCAGTGGCCCACGCCCCTGCCAGGCATCGTCGGAGCGGCGGTGGCCAAATACACGGCTGTCCATGACCAGGATATTTTCGCGCAGGCCGCCAAACCCGACGATATCCAGATCATCGTAATGCAGATGTTTCATGCGCCCCCTTGCAGCGTTAACACAAGGCGACGCGGGCCACCGTGGTCGCGATGCTCACACAAATAAATCCCCTGCCAGGTCCCCATATTCAAACGACCGTCAGTGACCGGGATCGACAAAGATGGACCAAGCAAACTCGATTTAACATGTGCAGGTAAATCGTCATCGCCTTCCAGCGTATGCTCATAATACGGCTGCGCCTCTGGCACTAAGCGATTAAAGACCGACTCGAAATCCGACCGTACGGTAGGGTCCGCGTTTTCATTGATGGTCAGCGACGCCGACGTATGCTGAATAAACACATGCAGTAAGCCAACCGACAGATTGTCGAGCTCAGGCAATGCATTTTCGATTTCGTGGGTAATGAGATGAAAGCCGCGAGCGCGTGCTTTTAATTTAAGGGTTTTCTGGGTCCACATAGGGTTCCCCCTGTGTCAGAAAATGATATGAAAATAGATAACTTAGAAGATGCTCAGTATTGCAAATTCAAGGTCTGTGAGAGAAGCAGCAACAAAACGGCTCCGTCTCAATGAAAGCATTGGCAAGGCCGTCAGACTGAGTGCATTTGTGAAAAATTCCCCCACCGCAGTAGGAGCGTTGGCGAGGCCGTCAGAGCGAGGCGCGGAAAATTTTTAAAGCGGAGCGTATTGTAATACGTGAGCATTTAAAAATTTTCTGCAACAAAGCTATGACAACGCAGGCAGCTCCGGTCCCAAAACCCTCAGCGCATCATCGGTGGCATCCCACCCGGCGGCATCCCCCCGCCGCCCGGGCCGCCCATTCCACCGGGACCGCCCATGCCACCCATCGCGCGCATCATCTTCTTCATACCGCCTTTACCAGTGACTTTTTTCATCATTTTCTGCATTTGCTTATGCTGTTTCAGTACGCGGTTGACGTCCTGAATCTGAGTACCGGAGCCGGCTGCAATCCGCTTTTTACGTGAGCCGTTAATTTTGTCCGGGAAGCGGCGCTCTTCAATAGTCATGGAATAAATGATGGATTCCATTTGCTTGAACTGGCCTTCCGCCGCCGTGGTCTGTTTAGCCATGGCGCCCAAATTGCCCATGCCCGGCAGCTTATCCAGCATGCCGGTCAAACCACCCATGTTTTTCATTTGCTGAATCTGATCGAGGAAGTCTTCGAGATCGAAGCCTTTGCCTGTCTTCAGCTTTTTAGCCAGCTTGTCCGCTTTCGATTTATCGATTTTGCGTTCAGCTTCTTCGATCAGGGTCAGTACGTCACCCAAATCAAGGATACGGGAAGCCACACGATCCGGATGGAAGGGTTCGAGGGCGTCGGTTTTCTCGCCCATACCCATAAACTTGATCGGTTTGCCGGTGATGTGTCGAACCGACAGTGCCGCACCGCCTCGGGCATCACCGTCCGCTTTGGTCAGTACCACACCCGTCAACGGCAACGCATCATTAAAGGCTTTGGCCGTGTTGGCCGCATCCTGACCGGTCATGGCGTCGACCACGAACAGCGTTTCTACCGGGTTAATGCCAGCGTGAAGGTCTTTGATTTCCTCCATCATGGCTTCATCCACGGTCAGGCGACCAGCGGTATCGACTAAGAGCACATCAAAGGCGCCACGCTTGGCGGCATCGATGGCGCCATTAGCAATATCCAGTGGCTTCTGGTTCGACTCCGATGGGTGGAAAGTCGCACCCACATCGTTCGCCAGCGTTTCCAGCTGTTTGATCGCCGCTGGACGGTAAACGTCCGCCGACACGACCATGACCTTTTTCTTTTCACGCTCGATCAGGAACTTCGCCAGCTTACCCACGGTGGTGGTTTTACCCGCACCCTGCAGACCCGCCATCAAAACAACGGCCGGTGGCTGTGCTGCCAGATTCAGTTTCTCATTGGCATCGCCCATGACGCTTTGCAGCTCTTCATGAACAATCTTCAGGAATACCTGGCCTGGGTTCAGGCTTTTGAGTACCTCAGTACCTACCGCACGCTCTTTCACCTGAGCGGTGAACTCTTTCACTACGGGTAAGGCAACATCGGCCTCGAGCAGCGCCATTCGCACTTCGCGCATGGTGCCTTTGATATTTTCATCGGTCAGTTTGGCCTGTCCGGTAATCCCTTTCAGGGCACTACCAAGGCGGTCGGTAAGGCTTTCGAACATCGGTGACTCTGCCTGATCGTCGTTAAATTCGCAGTCGTGAGTATACCCTGTTGTGCGTATCAGCCCAATGCGCAGCCGCACCCTAATGTGACAGACACAGAAACCGGGGCGATCTCCCCCTATACGAGCAACGAATCTTGCTCCGCACGT
>JAYYHP010000094.1:0-2165 GCA_036148335.1 Pseudomonadota bacterium | reverse complement strand
ACCGCTGCAGGTCAGCTGGAGCGTTCGCCCGGAAGTGGCCGTGGTTGACATCGAGACCGTCGGTAAGTGGTGTGAAGACAACCGCTTTGACGAAGATCATGCGCACGGCGTACGTAATCTGGTCCTGAATCCGCAACTGCTGTCCGTGATTAAATAAACGGACGCGTTTTACAAAAATAGCACCCTAGCTATCAGGTTGCCGGTTGCAGCTGTAACCGGTAACCATTGCCTCGCAGCGTTTCGATACGGATATTATCGATGCTGCTGAGGCGCTGTCTCAACCGACTGACATAAACATCCACAATATTCGTCAGCGGGTCCTTCTCTGCTTGCCACACCCGATTCAGAATCCGCTCCCGACTGAGTACTTTGCCGGTATTTTCGACAAAGAATTCCAGCAGGTCATATTCCAGTCGTGTTAGCGGTAATTCTTCCTGACGGTAACGTGCGATGCGCTCTTCATCTGAGAGTACCAGGTCTCCACAGACGCGTGGCTTTTCTGGTTCGGCGTGTGCTGTCGCAAGGTCGCTGCGTCGTGCAAGCACCTGCACCCGCGCCAGCAGTTCCTCAAAATCAAACGGTTTACACAGATAGTCATCTGCGCCCTGACGCAGGCCTTCTACCCGATCGCTGACGTCGTCCATGGCGGTTAACAGCAGCACCATGGGGGCCGACGGCAAGCGCTTAATACTCTGCAACAGAATCAGGCTGTCGGTATCGCCAAACATCCGATCCAGCACCGCTACAGCCGGGCGATGATGACTGATGCTGGCGATCAGGTTATGTACGTCGTGTTCACTGATGACCTCAATACCTTCAGATTCCAGGCCGCGCTGCAAAAAGCTCAGCAGGGGGAGTTCATCGTCAGCGATCAGTACTTTCATGCTCTGAGCCTCAAGGGGGTTGGCGTAATGCAGGTCAGGCCAATGGCAGGCGCACGATAAAGGTCGAGCCGGTGCCTACTTCGGATTCTACTTTGATGTCGCCATGATGAGCCTCGACCAGCACGCGGGCAATCGATAATCCGAGGCCCGAGCCTTCCGTGCGAGGACGGAAACGTACAAAGCGTTCAAAAATGTACTGCAAATCCGACGGCGAGATGCCTTCGCCTTTGTCGGTAACGCGAATGTCGACCGTGTTTGAGTTGGCGGTAATACTGACGCCAATGGGCGTATCGGCGGGCGAATAGCGAGTCGCGTTGTCCAGCAATACGGTCATCACCTGTTGCAGTCGTTGCTCATCGGCGACGATAGTGACTGGCGTTTCCGGGGCATGAAAGTGAAACGCCCGCTGAGGAAATTTACGCCGCCAGTGTTCCAACTGAGTCGCCAGTAAGTCCGGCAGCATCAGAGACTCCGGATACAGGCGTAACTGGTTAATTTCGGCGCGAGCCAATAACAACAGATCGTCAACCAGAACACTCAAGCCAACCACCTGATCCAGTACGGTCTGCAAGGCACCACGGTAATCGTCGATGACCGGGTTA
Source organism: Pseudomonadota bacterium (assembly GCA_036148335.1). GTDB lineage: Bacteria > Pseudomonadota > Gammaproteobacteria > Pseudomonadales > Oceanobacteraceae > Thalassolituus. The sequence goes on along the minus strand of JAYYHP010000094.1, from coordinate 679 downwards.
TTCTGGCGTAGCGTGACCTGAGCTTCACCGCGAATAATCGTTAGCGGGGTGCGTAGTTCATGAGAAATGTCGGCGATAAACTGTTTACGACGGCCGTCTAATAGAGTCAGTTGCTTGTTGGCCTCGGTGAGTTCCGACGTGCGTTGGTCCACTTCAAATTGCAATTGCGACCGCATGGTCTCCTGTTGTTGCTCGTGCTCGGCTAGTTGCTGCGCCATCTGATTCAGTGATTGCACCAAGGAATCAAACTCATGATCGAGGTTTTCGGGTAGGCGAAAATTATAATTCCCGGAGGCAATCATCTGAGTACCGCCTTCGATGACCGAGAGAGGCTGATAAAGTTGGTTAAACAGCCAGATGCAACCAAAGACAATAAAGGGACCAACCAGAATCCCCAGCAGAATGCTGAACCAGACAATGGCGCTGTTCAGAGCTTCAATGCGCGCGTTAGTAGCGGAAACCATGCGGCTCTGACGTGAGACCGCAGCGTTGATGGCCTCACGGAATTTATTATCAATGGTGTATTCCAGCAGTTGCTGAACCCGGTCCTGTTGGCTCAGAGGGGTTTGGTCATTGAGGGCGATGACCTCATGAAATTCGGTAATGATCTCTTCAATTAATGCTTCGAGTTCGTCGGTATCCTCGACGCTACCTTGTGTCGCCGCCGGGCCCAATTCAT
>JAYYHP010000093.1:0-4114 GCA_036148335.1 Pseudomonadota bacterium | reverse complement strand
GGAAAGCTCGTTTAATCGTCAGGATCAGGAAGTGCCCCTGACGGCCTCGCTGGCGATGGCCTTGGGAGGAGCGCTCGGCTATGACCTGGGACATTAAGCAAACCGTTAATTTTTATCTGGAAGAATTCCAGCCGCCGAAAATACCGCGCGACTTAAATCGCATCATCATTGGTGCCGGTGTTCATGTCGCCTTGATGGCCGTATTGACGGTCGGGCTGGTACTTAACTGGTACTGGCAATCGCATCGTTTGCAGCAGGTAACCGCTCATCACGTAGCGGTAGAGCAGCAGGTAAATAACCTGGAATCTGAGCGCCCGCCGTTGAAATTAAATCAGGCTTTAGTCGACGAGCGCGCTGACCTGCGCAGTAACCTCGAGAGCAGTCAGCGCATTTTACGTTATCTCACTCAGCAGGAATTAAGCACCAGTTATTCCTTTACCGAAATGGTGGCGCAATTGTCGGAGCAGGACATTCGTGGCGTCTGGTTAAACCGTTTTTCGTTCTTTTCTGAAGGGCGCGATATTCGTCTTGAAGGCTTCACCGATGACCCGGCCAAAGTGTCGCGTTACGTCTCCAGTCTACTGGCACGCCCGGGATACAAGGATCACGCTTTTCGGTTTGTGGATGTGCGTAAAGCAGAAGACAGCGGGCGTTTGAGCTTCCGCCTGGACAGTCGCGTGCAGGAGACCCCTGAGACCGTGGCAACCGCCGCACCAGAGCCGCTGACCAGTCGCCGCATTATGCAGGCGATGCGGGAGGGCCGACCATGACCTTAAAACAATGGTGGCAGGCACCGCAGATAGAGCAGGCACTGGAAAAGTACCGGGGGCTGTCGGCTCGGGAACGCAAGCTGGCGGTCATTACCGGGCATGTTGTTGTCGCGGCTGTACTGCTGATGTTTGTGGTTGGCCCGATCTGGACGTCGGCCTTGCAGGAGCGTCGTCAGGCCAACGAGATTGAGTCCAACGTTCTGCGACTGGAGGCGCACCTCGGGCGCTTACGCAGCACACCGCTGCTGGACCCCAATGACGCCGTCCGGGACGACCTGAATAAAATTCGTGAGCAGAAAAACACCATCGATGAGCGCATTCGCGGCCTGACGGACACTCTGGTGTCACCGGAATATATGCCGCAGGTACTGGAGTCCATGCTGACGGAGAACCCGCGTCTTAAATTACTCAGTCTCGAGAACAAAGCCGGTGAGAGTCTGGCGCTGGGACAAGCGTTTGCAGACGTTGATTTATATCGCCATGGCGTCGCGATCCGACTGGAAACCGATTACCCAGCACTGTTGAGCTACTTGCAACGTCTCGATGATATGCCGTGGAAACTCTACTGGACGTCGCTGGACTATCAGGTGGAGAACTACCCGAAAGGTGAGTTAACCCTGGAGGTTTACACCCTCAGCACGCGGGAGGAAATTCTCAGTGATTAAGCATTCCTCTGTGATTTTTTTGGTACTGGTGGCATCGCTGTGGTCTGCCGCTGCCGTCAGTGACCCTATGCGCCCACCGGGCTTTGGCCCGCAGGCCATTGAGAAAAAGGCGGTGAAAGCCCGGGTGAATTTTCGCCTGCAACAGATTCAGGTAAGACAAGGTGTGGCCAGTGCCATTGTGAATGGTCAGTTGGTAAAGGTCGGAGACACACTTTCGGGTGCTCGCGTGCTGGATATCACACCGGAAAAAGTCGTCATTAAATACGGGCGAAATGTCAAAACCCTGTCTTTACTTAAGGGAACCAAACATGCTCAGAAGTAGGAAGCAGATCGTGAAACGAGTTCTGAATACGTCGTGGTCGACGCTTTGGTTGATTGGCTTGCCGGTGATCCTCAGTGCCTGTTCCAGCGCAACGGTACAGCCGGGCGAGTCTGCGGCTAATGCCCCCGTGACGCCTCTGATTACCCCTGAGCCGTCGTTACCTGCTGCCATTAACCCGCGTGAACTATTACCGCCGGTTGAGTCGTCTCAGGCGCTGGAAGAACGCTTTGATGTGACGGCCGACCGTGTCCCCGCGGTGGCATTTTTCAACAGTCTGGTCGACGGCACAGGCTTCAATTTAATTGTGCACCCCGATGTAAAAGGCAGCATTTCATTATCGCTGCGAGATGTCACCGTGCGCGAAGCCCTAAGCGCGGTACGCGACTTGTATGGCTACGACTTTAATGAATCTGGTTACGGCATTCAGATTCTGCCGAAAGCCCCTCAGACCCGCATTTTTCCGGTGAATTACCTCAATGTGAAACGCATGGGGCGGACCGGGATGAAGGTCAGTAATGGCATGGCCGACGAAGAAGAAGTGCAGGCGAAGGATGTCTTTGGTGCCTACCATGGCAGCCAGAACAATTCGAGCGAAGTCGAAACGCTCACCGGCTCTGAATTCTGGAAAGACCTGCGCTTTACGCTGGAGCTTATGGTGGCTGATGAAAAAGGTGCCTCTGTGATCGTCGATCCTAACGGCGGTATGGTCATTGCGCGTGCCATGCCATTGACCCTGAATCAGATTCAGCACTATCTGGAGAAAGCCGAACTGACGGGCCAGCGCCAGGTACTGATTGAGACCAAAATTGTTGAGGTCACGCTCAATGATGGCTATCAGGCTGGCATTAACTGGAGCACGATTGCGGCTCAGACCAGTAAAAATAACGTGTGGGCCACGCAGGACAGCGTAGGGCTGGTGGACCCGAATCTGATCGGGGGCATTTTTGCGTTGAACGCCGATGTTGGTAATTTCTCTGGTGCACTGAATCTGCTGCAAAGTCAGGGCGACGTGAAAGTGCTGTCGAGCCCACGTATTGCCACGGTGAATAACCAGAAGGCCGTCATTAAAGTCGGTAATGATGAGTTCTTCGTGACGGACATCAGCAACACCACGACGTCCACGGTCGCGGGTACGTCCGATACGCCAGACATTGAACTGACGCCGTTTTTATCAGGTATTGCCCTGGACGTTACGCCTCAGATTGGCGACAACGACGATGTAACCTTGCATGTTCATCCGACCGTGACTGAGGTCGAAGAAAAGCAAAAACGCATTCAGCTGAACGACGAAGAGTACTCCTTGCCGGTGGCGGCCAGCACCGTACGCGAAACGGATTCCATCATTCGTGCGCGTTCCGGTCAGGTGGTGATTATTGGCGGCCTGATGCAAAACAAAACCTCTGACGTTACACAGAAAGTCCCGGTATTGGGTGACATTCCTGTCCTCGGTGGATTATTTCGCCAGAAACGCCAGGAAATCGTGCAAAGTGAATTAGTTATCCTGATTCAACCACGAATCATAGACAGCCAGATTTCTTCCGATCGCGTGGATGCGCTGAACAAGCGCTATTCCCGCATGATGTTACCGGAGTGGTGAGATGGATGTTGCAGCGATTACGCAAGCGTGTGAGAGCCACTATGGCCTGAACGATGCGCCTTTTTCTCTGACCCCGGACACGGGGTTTTACGTTCAGCTTGAGTCACACCAACAGGCCTACGAATCCGTTTTGTTTGGCTTGGGAGCTGGCGAAGGATTTATCAAAGTCACGGGTGAAGTCGGTACCGGGAAAACCCTGCTGTGCCGTCGCCTGTTGAATCATTTGTCGTCACAGTCTTGCCCGACGGCCTACATCCCTAATCCGACGCTGTCGCCGACCGCTCTCTGGGTGGCCATCGGTGCTGAAATCGGGCTAGGGGGCTACGCCCGTCTGAGCGAATTGCGTAACGACATTCAGCGTTATCTGGTGAACCTAGCGCGTAACAAGCAGCGGCTGGTGCTGGTCATCGATGAGGCGCAGAGTTTACCGAGCGACACCCTGGAATCCCTGCGCTTAATCTCCAATCTGGAAACGGAGCGGCAGAAGCTGATTCAGATCGTGTTGTTTGGCCAACCTGAGCTGGATGAAATTCTTAATCGTCAGGCCTTTCGCCAGCTCAAACAACGCATTACCACCAGTGCCCGTCTTAACGCCCTGGAGCACGTCGATGCGGTGGGGCACTACCTTAATCAACGCCTGAGTTGCGCTGGCTATCGTGGTGCGCCTTTGTTTACCCGCAAGGCCGTGCAGAAATTGTGGCAGCTTAGTCAGGGCACCCCCCGAATTGTGAATGTACTGGCCGGCAAGGCCTTACTGGCT
>JAYYHP010000092.1:0-7562 GCA_036148335.1 Pseudomonadota bacterium | reverse complement strand
GCACATGGATTTTCATAGCTCTTGAATAGCATTCAAGAAAACACATTGGTATCTTGGTTGTCAATCAAGAGAGCCGTTACAGCTGCGAGTTTTGCTATGCCACGCAACAAAAGGCACGTAAATCAGGAAGAGAAAAAACAGGACATCATCGCGGCTGCATCGCGCTTGTTCGCCGACAAGGGGTTTGATGGAACGTCCATGACGGCATTGGCGAAAGAGGCCGGCATTACCGCGAACACCATCTACTGGTACTTCAAAGATAAAGACGACGTCCTGATTGCCGTCCTGAATGACGTCCTTCAGGATGGCATGGCTCAGGCGTTAGCCATGCGCGATCGCCCTACTGTCGAACGTATTCTGGCACTGATTGAGCTGGTAGAGGCCCCGGGGTCGCTGATGAACACCGTACACTCCCGAGTACAGCATTCAGAGACAGTGTCTGTCTGGCACGGGCGTTTTCATCAGGCGCTTGAACAGATGCTGATGTACGAGATGACCACCAAAGGCGTTGAGCAAGCCAAATGCCTGAATCACGCCCGCCTCCTGGTTTACATCATTGAGGGGTTGATATCACACCCTCATCAAGTCAGCGACAGAGAAGTCATGATCAAGGAGGCGCTTGCATTGATCGGGTTTGAGTGAGTTCATCTCCCCTTACTCTCTGTATTCGTGATGTGTGATCCTTGATTCTTTGCTTCTATCTTTTTATTTGCCCCGCCACCAGACCTCCAGCAAGCACTCCTCGCACTCTGGTGAGTAACAGGCAGGGTGCACACTGACAACCTGTCAGAGCTCTGTGCCTCGGTGGGAAATACCCCTCCAATCAGGTAAACTCCGCGCCCTCTTTTCTGTGTCTCTGCTGTATGCGCTGGCGAGGTATCCTCTGCATGCCATACTCAGTGACGACTAAATTACGTCAGGTGTCTTATATATGTTTGTAGTGGGTCAACGTTGGATCAGTGAAGCTGAAACGGATCTGGGATTGGGGCTGGTTCAAAGCGTCGATTTTCGCATGGTCTCCGTTTACTTCCCGGTGACCGATGAAACCCGGACCTACGCAACCGAAAACGCCCCACTGACGCGCATTCGATTTGCCGAAGGTGACATGGTCCCACTTCAGGACGGCACCATGGTTACCGTTGAAGGCGTCGAGGAAATTGACGACATTCTCTTTTACGAGGTGGAAGGTCGGCTGCTCCCTGAGACCATGCTGGCCGCCGCTATTCAGCTGAATGCTCCAGCCGATCGTCTGTTTACCGGCCAGATCGACAACAATAACCTGTTCGAACTTCGCCAGACGTCACTGGATCGCATTGCCTCGTTACGCCAGCGCCCGTATTACGGTCTGCTCGGTGCTCGCACTAATCTGCTGCCACACCAGTTACATATCGCCGAGCAAACTACTCAGGATGCCCTGCCTCGTGTGTTGCTTGCCGACGAGGTTGGCTTGGGTCAGACCATTGAAGCCGGCTTGATCCTACACCGCTTGATTCGGCTGCAGCGCGTGTCTCGCGTGTTAGTGCTCGTCCCTGACCACCTGGTGCACCAGTGGCTGGTTGAAATGGTGCGACGCTTCAACCTGCACTTTCAGGTCATCACTGAAGCGGACCTCGACTCTGATGAAAACGCGTTTGCTCAAGGGCAGATGTTTATCAGTCCACTGTCGCTGGCACTGTCTGACAAGCTCGCGGCTGACGCTCTCGAAGAAGACTGGGATGTACTAGTGGTCGATGAAGCGCACCACCTTGGCTGGTCACAAGAAGAAAGCGGTGACACCGCCTACCGTATGGTTGAGCAAATGGCTCAACTCATTCCATCCGTGCTGTTGTTGACAGCAACGCCAGAGCAATTAGGTGTCGAGGCGCATTACGCCCGCCTACGCCTTCTGGACCCAGCGCGCTACCCAAGTCTCGATGCTTTCATAACCGAACAGGCGTCCTACCGCCCTATCGCAGACATCGCCGCCGCCATTGCGGCTGACGAGCCGTTAACTCCGGAACAAAACGACACACTGAAAGCATCGTTGAGTGAAGATGAACTGGCAGATAAAGGTGCGACATTAACTGCGCTGATTGACCGTTTTGGCCCAGGGCGAGCGCTGTATCGAAATACTCGTCAGGGCGTGAGCGGCTTCCCTCAGCGACAGCCTCATATCGTGGAACTTCCATTGCCTGAAGCCTACGCCTCTGCAGCTGATCCGCTGCATCCTCACCACGGTGAGGTAGAATGGGCGGATGAAGACCCACGCGCGGCTTGGCTCGCGGATTTCCTGACGCAGAACAAACAAGAAAAGTGCGTGCTGATTACTCATTCAGTGAGCACCGTATTGGAGCTCGAGCGCTTCCTTTGGGAACGCCACGGCATTCCTGCCGCCGTATTCCATGAGCGCATGGATATGGTTGAGCGCGATCGCGCCGCCGCCTATTTTGCCGATCAGGAGCAAGGCGCCCGCTTATTAATCTGCTCGGAGATTGGTAGCGAGGGCCGAAACTTCCAATTTGCCAGTGAACTCGTGCTGTTCGACCTGCCGTTCAACTGCGATCTGATCGAACAACGTATTGGTCGCCTGGACCGCATTGGTCAGAAGCGGGACATCAATATTCACATTCCTGTGTTCGCCGATCATGCCACTGCACAATGGGCAGGTGTGCTTGATTCGGTACTGGACGCCTTTTCGCATCCTAATCCAACGGCGCAGCCACTGCTCCTTAAATACGAGCAGGATATTCGTCAGTGGCTGGAGCAAGGTGCCACACCAAATGAATTGGCGGAGGCCATTCGTGCGGAACAGGCCGAGATGAAAGCTGCCTTTGAGGCTGGTCGTGACCGCTTGTTGGAATTGCATTCCTGCCCACCTAAGGCGCGCGAACACGCCCGGGACATGAGCATTACCCACATCGAAGACGAAGGTGAGCTGAATGACTTTGTTGAGTTGTTTGCCGATGCCTTTGGCCTTGAGGTGAATGACCTCGACAGTGACTGCATTCTGATTGCTCCGGGCGACCACATGCTGGTACCAGACCTGCCGCACTTGCCTGAAGATGGCTTTATGGCGACGACGAATCGCGACGTAGCTCTGTCCCGTGACGATGTACAATTCCTGTCGTGGGAGCACCCTTTTATCGATCAGGCACTGGAGCTCATCACCAGCGGCCCTGCCGGTAATGCCGCCGTTGGCTACATCGAAAATCACGAATACAAAACCGGCGACTGCCTGATTCAACTGCAGTTTACCGCACGCTGCCCAGCACCACGGGCCTTGCAGATTGAGCGCTTTCTGCCGACCAATGCCATGCACCTGACCATGACGCCGCGCGGCGATTTGAAGGTGAATGAGCCAGAGCTGGGCGAGTTTGTATTGCCACTGAAGCGCGGTACAGCCCGGGGCTTAGTAGAGCAGAAAGAAGCCCAGATCCGCCCTCTGATCAGCAAGCTTGAGAAGATGGGTATGGGTCAGCTGGATAAGATGATCGAGCGCGCACAGAACAAGGCGACGGCGGCTTACGATGCACGTAAGCAACGCCTGGCGTCTCTGGCTAAAACAAACCCAAGCATTTCGGAGTCTGTGATTGCCGGTGTCGAACTGGAAGGTGAGCGTGTAAGCGAAGCCCTGTCTCGCGCTCAGCTAACGCTGGACAGTGTGCGACTGGTTTTCTGCGGTTAACTGCAAGGGTGGCCGCTGAGTAACGACGGCCACAAACCGACGGAGGTGCAGGACTGCACCTCCTGAACGCAACTTAAGGCGCAGCTCTTAGATGTGCCGCTGGACCTGTTGCGCGGTATGAGAATCGCCAATTAGCCCTGACGCGTCACCGTACGCATGGTTACAAATTCTTCTGCGCCGGTCGGATGAATGCCAATGGTGCGATCAAAGTGCGCTTTGGTGGCTCCGGCCTGCATCGCGACCGCAATCCCCTGCACTAACTCCCCTGCCTCGTCGCCGACCATATGAGCGCCAATCACGCGATCGTCGCTGCGACGTACAATCAGCTTCATCAAGGTTCGCTCCTGAGACCCACTTAGGGTGTGCTTGAGCGCTCGGAATTCAGAGGTGTACACATCAATGTCGCCGCCATGGGCATCAGTAGCCTGCTCCTCGGTCAGTCCCACCGTCGCAATGTTAGGCTGACAGAATACGGCGGTTGGAATCAGGTCGTAATTCATTACTCGCGAGTCGTCACCGAATTGCTGATTAACGAACACCATACCCTGCTCAAGTGCCACCGGTGTCAGCGCGGGCGTACCAATTACATCGCCGAGCGCAAATACGCCATCAATCGAGGTTTTGAAGTGATCGTCAGCAATGATGGTGCCGTCTTTGCGCGTTTCTACTCCCAGTTTTTCAAGACCCAAACCATCGGTGCGCGGGCGTCGCCCTGTCGCATACATGACACCATCGCACTCTACTTGTGTGCCATTGGCAAGGTAACAACAGAGGCCCTGGTCAGTTTTCTCAATGCGCTCAATGTCGGCGTCTGTCATTACATCAACGCCGGCTTTGCGTATTTCGTTGCTCACAAAACCACGAATTTCTTCGTCAAAACCACGCAGAATCTGCTCGCCGCGATAAAGCAATTTCGTCTCACAGCCCAGGCCGTTAAAAATACCGGCAAACTCTACGGCGATGTAGCCACCGCCGACCACTACCATGCGCGTCGGCAGGACCGTCATCGCAAACGCTGCGTCCGAATCCAATACCAGGTCACTACCCGGAAACTCCGGGACAAATGGCTGGCCACCTGTGGCAATCAGAATCCGGTCGGCATCCAGGATGCGGGGGCTTGTGCCGTCTTCGCCCGAGGTCTCAACGACTTCGACCTGAGTGGCGCTGATGATGCGACCAGTGCCACGAACGATCTCAACCCCGGGGCCTTCCAGTACGTTCTTGTAGATGCCATTCAAACGTTGGATTTCGGCATCCTTGTTCTGTTTGAGCGTTGCCCAGTCAATGCTGTTGACCTGTGCATCGATGCCGAAACCCTTGCCGTACTTCACCTGGCCGGGAATCTGACTGGCATAAACGTATAACTTCTTGGGTACACAACCGACGTTTACACAGGTTCCACCAAGGTAAGAATCCTCAATGACGGCCACGCGCGCCCCTGTGGCGGCGGCCATGCGGCTGGCACGTACGCCACCTGAACCAGCACCAATAACTACGAGGTCGTACTTTGACGTGTCGGACATGGAATCTCCCAAATAACTCAGTGTGTTGAGGAATGGTGTTGTGGCAGATGAAGGTGATCGGACAGTCCAGCCGCTACTCATCTGCCCGTGTATACAACGCATTGCGTCGTACTCTACAGAGAGGCGACGCATCTATGCGCTGGCTTAAGGATGGCGATCAGACTGCGCTTAGTAGACGGCAAAGCAAACAATCGGTTCTATTTAGCGTTTCATGCTGAAACGCCATCCAAAATCAGCTCTGGGTAAAGGTCGCACGTACGTTGGCTTTACCTGGCTCATTTACCCGATCGACATTGATCTGACTGACCCGGATGCCCTGCGTGCGACTCAACGTTTCAATGAGTGTGGCTACATCGTCGAAATTACCGTCGTCGATCCAAACGCGTAACGCATCCCCGTCTTGCTCATAGCGAGTCAGAGTCACATTCTGGCGGCGCGCAAATTGGCTGACGGTGGTTAACAAAGGCTTGCCGGATACCACGGCGCCACCGCGCCGACCTGCAAACTGTCCGGCATTGGATGCCATCAGATTGTAGAAGCTGACACTACTGTCCAACTTGCTGTTAAGTCGCTTATGTTCCTGAACCAAAGGCCAGATTATCAGCAGAAAAATCAACGCCAGCACGAACAAGGTGCCGACCAACTTCACGATTAGCTGATCACGAGCAGTTTGGCTTCGATACCACTGTACGCCCTGCTGGATCTGAGGGTTGTCAGCCAGTGTCTGCATTAACTTAGCCATTATGCAGCGCCTCCAATTTTCAAACGCCCTTTGACTCGGTCTTTATCCGCCGTTGCAGAGGAAATCTCCGCCGCCAGTCCGCGTGACTGCACGGCTTCGTTTAACGCCTGCTTCAACGCCTGAAGATCCGCCTGACCTTTGGCTGACACGTCCAACTGGAAATCACCATTGCGCTCAGAATAACGGATGCTCTCAATGTCGACGGTTGCGGCAGAGCTGGTGCGCCAGGCATGAGCAATGTCGGCCATCACCGCATCAAACGCAGCGCCTGATGTGCTGCCACCGCCTTCTCGTAATTTGCGGTTGAAGCGCGCCTGAAAGTTGCTGCTGCTTTCCCCGGGAAACCATTGCTTATACAGCGTGCGACTGGCATCCGTCACCTGCTCAACCTGACCAGACAGACGTTGATTTTCAGCAACCAGATAGCCACAGCCAAGCACCGTAACAAACGCAGTAAACGCGGCAATACCACGCCACCAGGCTGCCGGCTTAGCCTCAGCAACCACGGTATTGGCACGGCCCTGAAGCAGGTTAACCGCGGATTCTTTTCCTTTTGCGCCCTGATTGCTCACCTCGACCGGTGCAAATACATCCGCGTAGCCACTGTCGATGCTGGTTTTGACCAAGGCTGCCTGATCGAGTGTTTGTGCATACAAGGTCAGTGCACGGCTGTCATCAAGTGCGCGGGCAGCAAGATCGTCCAGCACCGTGGTGAGAGCAGCCTGAGGCAAGCTCCCTTCAAAGAGCCCCGGCGCGACTAAAAGCCAGCGAGTACCGTCATGAATGCATTGATTGGCGGCGACTAAGGCCGTTTGTGGTGTGAGTCGAGCCAGTCTCAGATGGTGCAGTTCGAGCTGCTCTTGCAGTCGGTCAAGCAGGTCGGTTTCAACCGCATAGGCACAATGGCGGCCATCGGTGCTGCCGCCGGGCAAAATGGTGTAATCGGCAAGATCGCCAATGAGGGAGTCTTCCAGTGCAAACGGCAATGCACGTTGCAAATGGCGCCCCTTCACACCCGGAAGTGATACCCAGTGCGCAGCGTAGTTTTTTGCCGACAGCACCAGCTCAACGGCCGATAGCGGTTCCTGCTTTGCTGCCCAGGTTTCTAGCAGCATCGCTGACGTATCCGGCGCGGGCTGAATCCACCACTCACCAGTATCGCTCTGCCACCAAATTACGGTTTCGTTGTATTGCATCCCTAATCTCACTTATTGCCCGGGCGGCGCTATTTGCCTGGCCGCCCGGCGCGAAAAGTCGCGTTGAATGGTGGTCATACTACCATCCGCGGACAATCTATGTATGACTGCTTCTACGGTTCCGATGCGCCCGTTCAGGTCAACCCGGGCGAACATTTCAAAATACTGGGTAAATACCGAGAAGTCAGCGGCATTCAATGCCTGAGTCTGATCGGCGTCGTCAGTGTCACGACCGCTCGTAGTTCTACCTGATGACCCTTTTGATAAATTGGCGATGGTATTGCTGATCATAAAGTCATCCACGGAGGCATAACCTGCACTACCCCGGCCAGCCACGAGCTGCGCTGCATCGGTTAAATTCAGGCGTGAGTCAATCGACGCCAGCACAAAGTCGGACGCGGTGTTCACATTCAGCTGTGCTGAGGCCGGCAAACAGG
>JAYYHP010000091.1:0-9875 GCA_036148335.1 Pseudomonadota bacterium | reverse complement strand
ACCCTACTGAATGCCTGCTACGGTGCCCAGCGGGACTCAGATGTTCAGGTGAGAGCCCCACAAAAGATTGCTTCAGCACCGGATACCGGTAAAAAACTGGGCTACATTGCGGGCCTGACTCCCGAATTCGTGCGCCATGTAGATTTCAGCTATCTCGGCGGCGGCATGCCCTTCACGAACAGCAAGGAGAATCATGTTCACGGCTGGATGCGCTTCAACGACGGCGAAGGCATCATGGGCGAGGCACACCTGATTGCCCTTATCGATACCTGGCCACCAGCGACCTTGCAAAAACTGGCGAAAGTCGCGCCATGTGCCAGCATCACCTGGAGTCTGGAATTCCTGGTGCCCTTGTCTGATCTCGAGACGCCTTTGGCTGGCAATGAGTGGCTTTACTACGAAGTGAATATTGAAGAAGCCCACGGGGGATTTGCCCACACCACCGCTGAGATTTATCGCGCCGACGGCACCTTACTGGCCCTTTCACGCCAGCTGGTACTGGTCTACGACAAACGCTAATCCCCCGCCATTCGTGCAGTACTGACCTCAGGGGCGAGCATGGCCCCTGAACGTTCGGTTACCGAAAACCAACGCATCTTTCTGGTGCCAGCCTTGCCGGATAGCCATCCGGCAACTATTACTTTAGGGAACACCCTTACCAGAACGATGTGGCTATGAATCTCAATGTGTTGATCTGTGACGACTCCAGCTTTGCGCGCAAACAGATGGCGCGTGCGCTGCCACCTGAGTGGAGCGTTGATGTCCATTTTGCCAGCGACGGCGTTGAAGGCGTTGAAGCCATCCGTGGTGGCAAAGGCGACGTCGTATTCCTCGACCTGACCATGCCTAACCTGGATGGCTATGGCGTGCTTGAAGCCATCCGTAAAGATGATCTGCCTGCCATGGTGATTGTGGTGTCGGGTGACATTCAGCCGGACGCACAGGAGCGAGTGAAGTCGTTAGGCGCCATGGCCTTTATCAAGAAACCGATTGATGCTGACAAAGCGCGTACCGTACTGTCTAAGTACGGCATCATGACGGGGGCATAATCATGACGACCTCCCTTGCGAGTCTCTCTGAGGATCAGCGTGACTGCTATCAGGAACTCACCAACGTCGCCAAGGGGCAGGCCGCCGATCGCCTCGCCCGTTTATTAAATGCCTATGTGATTTTGCCCATTCCTAAAATCAGCATGATTGAAAACAGCGACCTCAACATGGCGATTCAGGGCGCACACGCGGACAGCCGGGTTTCTGCTGTATGTCAGGGGTTTATCGGATCAGGCATTGCCGGTGAAGCTATGCTGCTTTTCAACGATACCTCCTTTGCCAGTCTGGCATCCCTGATGAAATACAAAGGTCCGCTGAATAAACAAAGCGAGCTTGAGTTGCTGATGGATACCGCCTCCGTATTGATCGGAGCCTGCATTCACGGTATTGGCGAGCAATTGGAAATCAACTTTAATCAGGGACACCCCGTGGTACTCGGGCAGCACTGCGATGTCGAGGAATTGTTGAAGCAAGGCCAGAACAGTTGGAATAAAACGCTGGCCATCGAAATCCACTACACCATTGAGCACGTCAATATTGAATGTGAACTCCTGCTGTTATTCACCGAAAATTCTGTACGCACTCTGAACAAAAAAATCGACTACTTGTTGGATTAATTATGGGCCAGAGCCAGATCGAAATTAACGACATCCATTGGCTGATGGATATTCTTCAGAATATCGACGTTGGTTTGGTGGTGCTGGATCGCAATTACGACATCCAGCTCTGGAATGCCTTCATGGACAGCCACAGCGGCGTCAGTCCTCAAGTCGTAAAAGGAAAGAATCTGTTTAAGGCCTTTCCGGAAATTTCGGAAAGCTGGTTCCGCCAGAAAGCCGAACCTGTGTTCGAACTGAAAACCCGCACCTTTACCATTTGGGAACAACGCCCCTACCTGTTTAAATTTGCCAACTCGCGTCCAATTACCGGACGCACTGAGTTTATGTACCAGAACACCAGCATTATTCCGCTGGAAAGCGTGACTCGTAACGTTGATCATATTTGCGTGATCATTTACGACGTCACAGATACCGCAGTGGGCAAACAGGATGCCATTCAAGCACAAGCCAGCCTTGATCAACTGCGCAGTCGCGATAGTTTAACGGGCTTGCTGCAGCGCAGCGACTGGATGTCTCTGCTTGATGTCTATTGCGATCGCGTTCGCGTGGGTCAGCAGGAAGGCGTGCTCATGCTGGTCGACCTTGATCATTTCCGCGACATTAACCGCTTACTTTCCATTAGTGCCGGTGATGACATTATCCGACGCATGGGTCAGGGCCTGCGTAACTTGCCGGGAGGCGATACCGCCGTGCGTCTGGGCGGAGAAATGTTTGGCATCATTCTCAAAGACCACACTCTTGATCAAGCAACACGCACCGCTGAACGATTGCGTCGCTCGGTTGGTCAATTAGTGCGCTCTCAGGACGCGACACTGACCGCCAGTATCAGTCTGGCCGCGTATAACCGCGATATGCGTCATGGCGAAGACTGGTTGCATTGTGCTGAAAATGCGCTCTATCAAGCGAAAAACGATGGCCGCGATCAGGTGCTGGTGTATGAGCCCAACGTCGAGTAAACACGCCGTTTGTTGCAGAGCTTGAATACTGATCTAGTTGCTATCCCTCTGGCTTACTGATTCGTACTATTGATTCGTACTGCTGATGCGTACCACGGATTCGAACTCGGCAGTACTCCACTGGCGCCGACTCGCGTACACTCAACGGCCTATTCATCTGTCATTATCGCGCTTGAGTGCATCCATCGTTATGCCAGCATTTCGCATTCATCAATCTCTGATTCAAGCACCCTTGGCAGGTGCCCGGCGTCTGGGAATTCCTCGTGACGTCCTGTTGCATCATGCAAATCTGACCAGCACCGACTTTGATGATGACGGCAGCCTGTCCCAGGAAGATTATGCCCGACTGATGCTGAGCCTCTGGCAAGTCAGCGGTGATGAATCCATGGGGCTGAACCCAGATCCGGTGCCATTTGGATCTTTCGCGATGATGAGCCGCAGCGTGATTAGCTGTGTCACGCTGGACCACGCGTTACGGCGCGCCGCCAAATTTTTTGCGTTACTGCCGCAGGCGCCACAGATGTCGCTGGAGAAAGGCACTCACGTGAGTCGTTTGATATTTACCTTCAATGACCAATTCGACCCCGATCATTTTCTGAGCGAGTCGTTGCTGGCCATCTGGCATCGCTTTGGTAGCTGGTTAATTGATGATGGCATTCCACTGTTAAAAGTGGTCTGCCCCTACCCAGAACCGGCTCATGCGCATCTGTATCAAATTTTATTTGCGACCCCGGTAGAATTTAACGCGACCGAGCTGGCGCTGAGTTTTCCTACCCGGGTGTTGCAGCAGTCCGTGGCGCAAAATGCCCGAACATTGCAGCAGTTCCTGCAACATTCGCCCGCTGACGTCCTCGCTCGCCCGAATCCCCACCGCAGTGTCTCGGCCCGCGTACGCAGTGAACTTGAGGCAGAGCACCTACATACCCTGCCCGATCTGGAGGAGATGGCTGCTCGCCTGTCGATGTCGAGTGCGACGTTACGACGCCGCCTGCGAGAAGAGGACAGTCGTTATCAGCGCTTAAAAGACGAACCACGACAACGGGAAGCGGAACGCCTGTTACGCGACTCCGACCTGTCCATTCACGACATCGCTCACTTAACGGGTTTTACCGAGAGCAGTGCTTTTACTCGTGCGTTCCGCCAGTGGACGCGCATGACGCCCGGCCAGTTCCGGGCCAATCGCAAGCCAGTGGCCTGACCGACTCATGACAAGGGCGCAACCTCTGCATACACTTAGAGCTTTGCTGAACCTGTTCAATGCGCTAGCGGCGCCAACAGCCCTGAGACCACTCGACCCTTGCTGATTCGCCTTCTGATGTTGCTGACCTTGTCGCTAAGCGGCCTGTTCAGTGCCTCTGTGTCTGCTCTGGAACTCAATGATGACATTGAGGGCATCCTGCTGGGCAAACACCTGGCGGCCTGGGCCGAACCAGCGGATACGGACATCGAGCCACTGCTGCGGGGCGACATTCATGCTACGCCACGAGAGTGGACACCTAGCGCCAGCGACATTCCCAACCCCGGCGTATCCAGCCCGCCGCATTGGTATCGTCTGGATCTGACGCTCTCGGAAGCAACCATCAAGACCCAATGGATTGCCGAAGTCCTCTATCCGCGCACCGAACGGATTGATCTGCTGATGTTCCATCAGGGGGAATTGGTATTGCACGAACAGCGGGGCAACCCAGTGCATTCGCCTCTGGTTCGTACGCCGGAGTTATCCTTCGAGTTTGAGCTGCCGTTGCACCGCGCTGGCGACGTCACCCTGTACTTTCGAGTCGAAAATAATGCGCTACTCAATTTGCCGTTGAAGCTTTATCACGCTGAGCTTCTCGCAGATGAACGTCAGGATCGGTTGCTATTTTTTGGCGTTTTCAGCGGCTTCTTGCTCGCCATTCTTTTTTACAATCTAGCGCTGAATCTGGTGATTCGTGAGCGTTATCTGTTCTATTTTTGCGGTTTTGTATTTTTCTATCTGACCTTCTTCTGGGCGCATACAGGGGTGGGTTACCGCTATCTCTGGCAAGATTTTCCGATCTTTGAAGAACGAGGTAACTTCATTACCTCTGCCATTGCCATGCTGTTCATTGCGCTCTTTACCCATCGTTTTCTGGAGCCCGGTGAAAGCAGACAACGACTTGGGCTGATATTACGTCGGTTAGCCATTGTGATTGGTTCAGTGACTGTGGTTCTGGTCTTTGCTCCCTCGCTCACCGTGACCATCAACGCCATGAAGTTCAACACACTGGCCTTGCCACTGTTGTTGATACTCATCGCCGCCTGTAGCGGCAATCGACGCAGTCCATCCAATCTGGTCTACGGCGCAGGCGTGGTCTGTCTGGGTGCCAGCATTATTGTGCATAGCCTTACCCGGCAAGGGTTTCTGCCCAGTAACTTTTTTACCGCGTATGCCTCTCACTTTGGCGCGGTCTCCGTCATTGCCATACACAGCGTCGCCATCGTGTTGCGACTTTATGAACAGCGTCTGGAACAAAAACGTACCCGGCTCGACATGCTCGCTGCTCGGGATCAGTCGCGACGCAACGAAGAAAAGCTACGTCGTTCAGAAGCCAATCTGGCTCAGACCGAAGCCGAGGCAAAATCAAAATCGGCGTTCCTGGCGATGATGAGTCATGAAATCCGTACCCCGCTGAATGGCGTGCTGGGCATGGTTGAGCTGTTGCAACACACTCGACTGAATGCTCAGCAAAAACGCTATGTCGATACCATCGCAGGCTCAGGTGAGAGCTTACTGTCGCTGTTAAACGACGTGCTCGATCTGTCCAAGATTGAGTCGGGCAAGATGACCATTGAGAAGCGCGATGTTGCCCTGCCGCCACTACTCAACGACAGCATCATGCTGTACAGCCGCCTCGCCAAAGAAAAAGGCCTGACGCTGACGGCCGACATTGGCGATCACGCCTTCCAGATTATTCAAAGCGATGACCTGCGTCTCCGACAGGTGCTGAATAACCTGCTCAACAATGCGATTAAATTTACCGAGCGTGGTCATGTCCATGTGCAACTGCACTGGCAACCGGAGACGCTGACCATCGACATCGCCGATACTGGCATCGGCATCAGCGAAGAACAGCAACAACGCCTGTTTGAAAGCTTCACGCAGGCAGACGATCAGATCAGCCGGCAATACGGAGGCACCGGCCTCGGGCTGACGATCTGCCAACGTTTAACCATGATGTTAGGTGGCCGCATTGAGGTGCGCAGCAGCCCGGGCGTGGGATCCGTATTCAGTATTATTCTGGACCACCCGCAAGCAACGCAGCCGCTGACCGACAACGACCTCAATGGCCGTCGAGTCTTTATCGATGTCAGCTCGGCGCATGAGCGGGATTGTCTTGAGCGTTGGTTAAGCCGGGCCAACATTGAGTTTGCTGGAGGCCGCTACGACACACCGCTGGATCTGATTATTACGGATGCTCAGATCAATACCGGCGATCGCCTCGACCAGCATCTGGTGGTGGTCGACAGTCCAATTTCGCGTCTGAGTCTCGATCGTCAGGTTGAGCGACCGCTGCGCTCGCACGTATTACTGCATCATCTCAATCAGTTGTTGACGCACAGTCGGGTAGACGAGGAAGTTGAAAACACCCACCGTTCTGGCACCGTCTGGATTGCGGAAGACAATCTGGTCAACCAAAAGGTCATCAGCGGCATGTTGCGCCACCTGGGCATGACGTGCGAATTATTTGGCAATGGACAGGAAATTGTCTCCGCCTTCAAAGAGCGGCCCGATGTGCCAGATCTGATTCTTATGGATTGTGAAATGCCGGTACTCGACGGCTACGATGCCACCCGAGCCATCCGCAGCCTACAGACCCGAACCGTGCCAATTATTGCCCTGACCGCGCACCTGGGTCGTGAATTTGAAGAGGACGCGCAGCTGGCGGGAATGGATGACCTAATTACCAAGCCGGTACGCAAACAGACGCTGATCCATCTGTTTCAGCAGTTTATGCCTCACTAAGGCGGTGTTTTTAAATTACACGAACGCCGCGTGTTCCCGGTAACGATGCGCCGGATAGACCCCAAGCACCCGCAGTTCACGCGAGAAGTACTTAAGTTCTTCCAGTGCGCTGGCGACAGCAGGGTCCTCGGTGTGGCCATGAATATCCAGATGAAAATGGCTGGCCTCCATGGTCCCACCATCCATGTAGCTTTCCAGCTTGACCATATTCACGCCGTTGGTGGCGAAGCCTCCCAACGCCTTGTACAGCGCCGCCGGAATATTGCGCACCGAAAACAACACGCTGGTGAGATACCGTGTTGAATCCTGCGCTACTGAATGAGACGCCTCACGCGAAAAAATCACAAACCGTGTGGTATTGCCCGTCACGTCCTGAAACTGTTCCTGAATGATGTCCAGACCGTAAAGTTCAGCAGCAAGCGACGAGGCGATAGCCCCCAGTGTTGGGTCGGCCTCGGCCACCAGATCGGCAGCCGCTTGCGCCGTATCCACCGCCGCCTCAGCACGAATACCAAAATTCACCAAACGATGATGGCACTGCGCCAGCGCCTGCGGATGTGACCGCACTCGGGTAATGGAATCCAGAGTGGCCCCCGCCACCCCAAGCAGGCAGTGGTTTACCGGCTCGAAATGTTCGGCGGTAATGAATAATGGCGTACGCGGAATCAGCCGATAAATCTCTTCAACCCGCCCCGCCGTAGAATTCTCCAACGGAATCATGGCGTGATCCGCCGCGCCCTGAACCACCAGGTCCAACGCCGTATGAAAATCCGGGCACGCCAGAAACTCGGCATCGGGAAACACCTGAGTACAGGCGCGATGCGAATAGGCGCCCGCTGTTCCCTGATAGGCGATACGTAAGCGTTGATCTGAAGGCATGATCGAATCCTGTGTTGCAAAAGGTCCGTTTGATGGGACAGTATCTTATGACACGGAGATTGGAAACGTCCGAGCGTTTAGCGATCGAACACACCGGTGTCACATCCGTTAAGCAAGATCCAGAGCGCTCTTTGCTAAGTCGCCGTTAAGCCGCCGGTACTTCAATGTTGTTTCGTTCTTGCTGCGAAGTTTCTTAAAAGTTGCTTAGGTGTTTCTTAGCAGTTGCTTAGCTGTTGTCCAAATCTGCTCGAGACAAATGGCCCTGTTTTTTTGGGAGGGTTACAAATGCACAATCATGATGCATAAGGACTCATCATAGTGCATACAGCAGTCTTAACATCCGCCCGGTGGCGGACACTCGCCCCGTCATCACCCCAACGTCTGGGCCAATTCTGCACCTGACTGCCCGATTTGGCGAGAAGCAATGCACTGGCACAGAGCCTGCTACCTAACTTTCAGATAACCGACAGGAATCCGCTATGGCACCTTCTACGACACTGTGGCCCGATATACTGCCACTTGATGACGCCACCCTCACCGCATTGATGTCGTTTCGTCCATCGCTGGATCTGCCTGCCCCCTGGCTAGAGCAATGGGAAAGCGTCTGGCGCCCGCTGACGGCATACATGGAAATGCACATTCAGCACAGTGAGACGGTGCCCATAATCGGTATCCATGGTGGCCAGGGATCCGGCAAAAGCACCCTGTCGCGCGCTTTGCAACACAGCCTGAAGCAGGTATTTGATCGCAATATTGTCATCGTCTCCATCGACGATCTTTACCTCACACACGCTGATCGCCAGAAACTC
This sequence comes from Pseudomonadota bacterium, assembly GCA_036148335.1. Taxonomy (GTDB): domain Bacteria; phylum Pseudomonadota; class Gammaproteobacteria; order Pseudomonadales; family Oceanobacteraceae; genus Thalassolituus. The sequence continues at coordinate 1,577 of JAYYHP010000091.1, read as the reverse complement.
GCCAACGACATCCATCCTCTTCTGGCGACACGTGGCGTCCCCGGTACTCACGAAGTAGAGTTTGGACAGCGCCTGTTTTCCCGTTTGCGCCAATTAAAAACCGGTGAGAGTCTGCGCATTCCAGCGTTTGATAAAGCCAGCGATGATCGCCTGCCAGAAAGTGAATGGCATCAGGTTAATGGTCCGGTGGATGCAGTGTTGTTTGAAGGCTGGTGTGTGGGCTGTGAAGCCGTCAGTGACGAGCAACTGGTCACGCCGATGAATGCACTCGAAGCCAACGAAGATGCGGATGGCCAGTGGCGTCGTTGGGTTAATGAGCAATTGGCGACTCGTTATCACGATTGGTTTGCCATGCTCGATGCCCTCATCATGCTGAAAGTACCGGACATGAGCGCCGTCACCCGCTGGCGCACCGAGCAAGAGGAAGGCAACAAAGCGCAGGCCCGTGGCCAAACCGACCGAAGTCTTGATGACGCCGCACTCGAGCGTTTTATCCAACACTACGAACGATTAACCCGTCAGGCATTGACCCGCCTTCCCGAAATTGCGACTCTGGTGCTCGACATTAATTCTGCGCATCAAGTGGATGCTATCCACCCTGAACCCGCGTTAGAAAAAGGACAGCCCAGCTCATGAAGACACCGTCTATTCTGGTTTTTACCGACCTCGACGGCACTCTGCTCGATCATCACAACTACAGCACCGCCGCTGCCCAACCCGCACTCGACGCGTTGAAAGCAGCGGATATTCCAGTGATTTTCAACACCAGTAAAACCCAGCCTGAAGTACTGCGTTTACGCCGGGCGCTGGGAAACACTAGTCCTTACGTCTGTGAAAACGGCGGGGCAATTTATTACCCCGATGATGCGGGTGAATGGCAATGTGAACTGCCCGGGGCTTCCTACGACGATATATTAAAAGTCCTGCTGCAACTGCGCCGCGATGGCTTTCGCTTTCGTGGATTTAATGACATGACCGAAACCGAAGTGGCAGCGGTCACCGGGCTCAGTATTGATGACGCCCACTTTGCCAAGCAGCGAGCGGCTACTGAGCCTCTGCTGTGGCAAGGATCGGACGATGAGCTGACAGCCTTTGCCGCAGCGCTGGAACATCACCAGTTACGCCTGCTAAAAGGCGGACGTTTCTACCATGTCATGGGCGACGCCGATAAAGCCAGCGCCATGACCTGGTTGGCAAATAATTACCGCACTAAGACAGAACACCCGATAGTTACCATCGCCCTTGGTGATGGTGGCAATGACAAGGCCATGCTCGAAGCCGCGGACTATCCGATCGTGATTCCCGGCGAGCATGCCACTCTATCCATCGACCACCCCCAAGGACAGACTGCTAAAAGCAAAGGCCCACAAGGGTGGAACGACACCGTATTACCACTGCTGACACAATTACATAAGGAGAATCTCAGTGGCTGATTTTTATCAGAATGGCATTGTAACCACACTGCACAACCTGACTGATCGACCGTTAGAAGACCTGGAACGCGAACTCATGAGCTTCTCGCGTCTGCGTCCTATGTCACTGGTACTGCCTTCCCTGTTTTCTGAACTGGAAGGCCC
>JAYYHP010000090.1:0-4831 GCA_036148335.1 Pseudomonadota bacterium | reverse complement strand
CGCCATTCTGGATCAGGGGGAGCGTGCCCGGGCATTGAGTGATGACAATGGCGGTTTTTCGCAACTTGAATCACCTGCTCAGCAGGCCAGTCAACAAGTAGCGTTAAACGCCATCTCGGCCACTCGTTATGGCGACCAGGCATATTTCTTTGTCATTGATGACCGACTGGTCATGCACCGTCATCCGTTTAAACGTGAACTGGAAGGTCAGAGTGTTGCGACGCTGACGGACGCAAACGGTGTACGGATCTTTCAGGAGATGAAAACCGCCGCGTTGTCGGGAGACGGTGTGGTGAATTATCAATGGCCCAAACCGGGGCAGACAGATGCCGTCGATAAAATTACGGTAGTTCAGCGTATTCCTGGCACTCAGTGGATTGTCGGTACCGGGGCTTACATTGACGATGTGCAGGCGGCGGTATGGACACGGGGCACCCTGACCATGGGGATGGCTATGTTGTGGCTGGGGTTAATGTTGTTGTGTGAGCGTTATATTCACAAAGCTGTTATTGGTCCGGTACGCAAGTTGGAAAACTGTTTGTCTGATTTGGCGCAAGGCCGCCTGGACAGTGACTGCCCGGAAACCGGCACCCGGGAGTTCAACCGATTGAGTCGAGCGCTGAATGGCGTGCGCAGCCGCATCGACGGATTATTCAGTGAACTGGGGCAGGACAGTCATGCACTGACCGAGCAATCGAGTCAGCTCTCTCGTGCAGTCGATGGCATGAAGCGCGGGTCAGGCCACCAGTTTGAACAACTGGATCAGCTCAGTGTCGCCATGACCGAGATGGTGCAGACGACTCAGGTGATGGGACATATTGCTCGTCAGGCGGCGGAAAAGATGGAAGTCGTTACCGGCGCGGCAACCACGGGCGCAGGCGCCGTGAATCAGGTACAGCAACGCGTTCATCTGGTACTCGAACATCTGGAGAGTGCCGCCGTGGCCATCACGCAAATGAATGCATCGGCGGAACAGATTTCTAATGTCGCTGAAGTGATTGCCAGCATTTCTGAGCAAACCAACCTGTTGGCCCTCAACGCTGCCATCGAGGCAGCACGTGCCGGTGAATCCGGGCGCGGGTTTGCCGTCGTGGCCGATGAAGTTCGCACCCTGGCACAGCGCACAGGGGTGGCTACCAGTGAGATCAAAGAGGTTATCGATACCATTACGCAGGTGGCACGGGACTCCGTTGAGGCGATGCAGTTAAGTGCCACTGAAACGCGCTCCTGCGCCAGCGAGGTCGATGACACGCAGCGTCAGTTGGCGGATATCTCCGATCAGATGATGGCGGTGACGGATCTCAATATGCAGGTGGCGGCTAGCGTGACCCAGCAGGAACAGACCACAACCGAAATGGATGAGAACCTCACGCGGGTTGCCCGCGCTGCAGAGGATCAGACACAGATCGCCGCAGGTCTTGAACAAGCCTCTTCTGTCATGGACTCGCTGGCCGGTGATTTGTCACAGCAGCTGCGAGTGTTCCGCCGAGGGAACGCCTAATTGCAAGTTGCCTGATGGCTGGTACTGGGCGCTACGCACTGGTAGTGTCCAGTGACCATGACTTCAGGAGCTGCTATGAAATTGCGTCCATTGGCTGATACCGGCCTATCCGTCAGTGAACTCTGCCTGGGCACCATGACCTGGGGGGAGCAGAACACTGAACAGCAAGCCCATCGTCAGCTCGATCTGGCGGTCGATCACGGCATTAACTTTATCGATACCGCCGAAATGTACCCCGTGCCGCCGAAAGGGGAAACTCAGGGGCGTACGGAGCAATATCTGGGTTCCTGGCTGGTGAATCAGAAACGCGATGAGTTGATTATCGCGACTAAAGTGACTGGGCCCGGCGACTGGATGCAGCATATTCGCGGTGGTCCGGACCTCTCCGGTGAACACATTCATCAGGCCCTGGACGCCAGTCTGGCGCGTTTGCAAACGGATTACGTCGATCTCTACCAACTGCATTGGCCCTCACGCTCGACCAATTTCTTTGGTCGTCTCGGCTATGAACACGGTGGGCCGGATGGCATTGCGCTCGAAGAGACCTTATCGGCGCTGAAGCAGGAATTGGATGCCGGACGAATTCGCCATTACGGTCTGTCTAATGAAACGCCGTGGGGCACCATGAAGTTCATTGTCATGGCCGATGCCATGGGCATTCCCCGGCCCGTCAGCGTGCAAAACCCCTATAACTTACTGAACCGCACCTACGAAATCGGCATGGCCGAAATATCGTACCGCGAGCGCTGTGGACTGCTGGCGTATTCGCCACTGGCCTTCGGTGTCTTGTCTGGGAAATACCTGAATGGTCAACGCCCAGAGTCTGGGCGTCTGACACTGTTCAGTCGTTTCAGTCGCTATACCGGAGAGGTGGCTGAGCGTGCCGTCGAGCAATACGTGAGACTGGCGCTAGCGCATGGGCTGGACCCAGCGCAGATGGCACTGGCATTTGTCACCCAGCAGGGCTTTGTCACCTCGAACATTATAGGTGCGACGACTGAGGCTCAGTTGCTGAGTAATATTGAATCAGCGCAGTTGCACTTGAGTGATGAGCTGGTGGATGCAATTAATGAAATTCATCGGGCCATTCCCAACCCGTGTCCGTAACCGCTAACGAAAACGCCCCGCAATGCGGGGCGTTTTTATTTAAGCGGCAGTGAAACAGCGATCAGTGGTCGACTTTCCAGCTGCTGATCATGCGCTTCAACACTTTAGGAATGACCGTCACGTTAAGCATGATCCACTGCAGTGCTGATTTTGGCTTGGCGTAGGCGGTCAGCTTCAACATGTTGTTGTAGCTGGCTTCATCAAATGGGAACCACCAGGCGTTGTTCTTGCTCAGGTTTGGGAACAGATCCCAGTTCACGATCTTAGATTCAGACACTTCCAGCAGACCCAGCGCGCCGTGAGTACGGCCAATGCCAGACTCTTTCGGGCCACCCCATTCGGTGTTGCTCAGACCGTGGGTATACAGGTGGTCGTTCACAGTAACCGCACCGGCGTGCAGTTTCTTCGCAATGGCTTTGCCGCGCGCGTTGTTTCCCGTCCAGATCGACGCGGTGAGGCCGTACTGAGACTTGTTGGCCAGTTCGATGGCTTCTTCTTCGGAAGAGACTTTTACTACCGGCAGGAAAGGGCCAAAGATTTCGTCCTGTAAAAACTCCATGTCGGAGGTCACGTCGGTGAGCAGCGTCGCCGGGAAGAAATAGCCTTTCTGATCGCCAACCGGCTGTGACTGGGCCGCAATAGTGGCGCCGTTGTCGAGTGCCATCTGCAATTCTTTTTCCAGCTGCTGGAACTGCTTCTCGGTGGTGACCGAGCCCAGATCCGCATCGTGGCCGTTGTCACCGTGACGCAGCGCGCGGGTTTTCGCGGTCGCCTGAGCAACAAAGGCGTCGTACACTTTTTCGTGTACGTAGACGCGCTTCACACCACCACAGGACTGACCAGCGTTCTGATACGCCGCCCACATACCACCGTTTACGGCACGCTCAATCGATGCATCTTCCATCACGATCATAGCATCGTTACCGCCCAGCTCGAGGCTGCACGGCACCAGATGCTCAGCACAGGACTTCATGACCTGTTTGCCAGCAAAGGTAGAACCGGTGAAGAAAATCTTTTGTGCGCCGTTATCCAGCATGGCGTTCAGTACCTTGGAGCCAGAACCGACGACGTGCGCGAACAGACCCTCAGGCAGCCCCGAGGCTTTTACCACGCGCTCAATGGCGTCACCGACCATCGGTGTTTGCGCAGCGACTTTTAATACCACGGCATTACCGGCCATCAGGGCCATTACCAGCTCACCGAACGGAATGCTGAACGGGTAGTTCCATGGGCTGATCACACCCAGAACACCAATCGGCTGGAACTGGCGTTTTGACCACTTGTTAAAGAACAACATGGATGCCGGTGGCAGCAGTTCATCTTTGAGGACCTTAGGTGCGTTTTTGGCGTACCAGGTACAGCTCATGATGGACGGAATGATTTCGGTATTCAGTGCATCGATCTTCAGCTTGCCGTTATCCTGGCTGATGATGTCGGCCAGCTCATCCGCGTGGTCGCGGATGTAATCGGCCATGCGCAGAATGTAGACCGCACGCTGTTTGTAAGACAGTTCGGCCCAGGCTTTCTGTGCGTCGCGGGCGCGGTTGAATACGGTTTCAAATTCTTCCTGAGTGGTCAGGGGCAGACGACCGATTTCTTCGAGCGTCGCGGGGTTGATACTGACCTCGTAGGCCACTTCTGGGTTGGCTGCGTTCATGGAAGATTCCTGTCCGTAATAAAAAATTCAAGCGCCGCATGTTAGCACAGTGAGCGAGGGCGCCTAGTTGCCTAATCTGCCAGATTGGAAATTTTACGGCTCTGCTGGCGCAGTCGCAGTAATAAGGCAATGGCGGCGGTGGTCAATCCGGCAATCAAACCGCTCCAGAAACCTGCCGCCCCCATAGGGTCGGCCAACAGGTAAGCCAGCGTCCACCCGGTTCCCAGCCCGGCAATCCAATAGGCGATAAAGGTAATGACCATTACCATCACGGTGTCTTCATAGGCGCGTAGGGCACCGGCGGCGGCAATCTGTATGGCGTCCGGAATCTGAAACAGTGCGGCGTAAAGCAGCAGGGCGGCGCCAATGGCCACGACGTCGGCGTCGGGGCTGTACAGTGCGGCAATGTGCTCCCGGCCAAGAAGAATGACGCTGGCATTAATCAGTGCCAGTGCCAGATTCAGGCGTACCCCCAGCCAGGCACAACGGCGTGCAGCGTCAGTATGACCGCGTCCAAGGTGATGACCCACCCGAACAGTTAGCGCCATACCCAAGCTCAGTGGCAG
>JAYYHP010000089.1:0-2383 GCA_036148335.1 Pseudomonadota bacterium | reverse complement strand
GCGTGCTGTCTTCTTTAAAGTTGGTTAGCTCAACCGTGGTTCGTGCGGTGGCTTCAATGCCTTCACGACTACTTAAGGCATCGGCAATTTCACGCGCCGAAGCATGCAGGGGCGTGACTAAGGTTTTTTGCGTGCGCTCCATGCCCGAGTCAGGATCGGTGTAGGTGATGTCGATCCGCTCTGGGAAAAAGCCATTATTCGCTTCGACGGTCGTGCCCGCTTGCTGATAGGTCTGCGCTACCGGCAGCACGCCACCAAAACTGGTAAAGCCGGTTTTGCCTTCATCCATGGGCAGGATCTGGTTATCAATCCCCGGAATAAAGGTTTGATTCATGAGTGGAGGAAACAGCGGAATCGGATTACCCGGGTCGGTGTTATCGAGTACGTCGTAGCTGGTTTCAGAGGTAAATTTAATCAGCAGCGGCGGGCTTAATTCGCCTTCTTCTTCAAAGTAAGGGGTGGTTAAGTCATACACCTCACCCTGATCAATGGTACCGTTGCCGCGGTTACCGATGGCGGCCTCAGCACTGATGGGCGATGCCAGTGCGACTTGCTCGGCGCGGGTGACGTACATATCAAAACTGCGCGACTCCAGACGGGTTGGCGAAATCAGAAATTCATCGCCCTGTTGGAAGCTACCGGCTTCAAAACGCATTTCAAGGCCATCGAATTCTACCGAATCCGGAAAGGCGCCACTGAACGCCTGCGTCGCCACCACCTCGCCATCGCTAAGTCGAGTCACGCGATAGGTGTAATCATCCGGACCGGCAAATTCGAGTCGGTAGTCACTGATGCTCATGGCACCGGCGTCTTTGATCTCAATGGCAATGACGCGATCATCCGGGTCGGCGTTATTACGATCCCCCGCCACCCGGCGATACATTTTCGACGGCTCGTTGATCTCGGTAAAAAACTCCTGACCTTTAAGGCCGTCGTAGTCGACACCAAGACGATGCTGGTCGTTCATGGTCTCGGTGATGGTGAGTGCCAGTCGGCCCATCTGGTTAAAGGTGGGGTCGAGAATGTCACTGCGAAAATCGAGAATGCCGCCTAACTGACCACCAGCAATTTCTTTGGTGACGTTCTGGATAATATTTTCTTTGCGGAAATAAATATCGAAGCGGTTTGGGTCTTGTGCCCCTTGATCGACAAACACCTCATTGAAGTCGTTGCCAACAATCAACGCCTGACCGTTACCGATAAAGACGTTAAACACGTTGTCATCCTGCTTCACCACGTTGACCTTCACGTACTCGGACAGGTCTTTCAGCAAGCGTTCACGCTGATCCATGAGCTCGTTAGGCTCGACCCCTTGCGCGGTCGCGGTGGCGAATTGAATCTCGGCATTCAGCTCAGCAATAGAGCGAGCGATGGTGGTGATCTCACCAGCAATGACTTCCATCTGACCATTGATCACTTCGTTCTGTGCGTACAGGCGATCAAAGATGGTGGCGAAACGATCCACCAGACCATTGGCCTCGGTAATTAATACCTCTCGCGCAGGCAAGGACGATGGATCATCCACTGCTGCTTGCATAGCCCCGAAGAAACGCTCCAGCCCGGGTTGCACCCCGGTACCTGCATCGGCCAGCAGGCCGTTGATCTGCTCGGCGTTGGTGGCCAGTGCGTTAAATTCATTGAAGGTGGAGGTATCGCGGCGCAGTTGTTCGGTCAGGAATTCATCGTACACCCGCTTGACTGACTGCACGTTCACGCCGTGCCCTACCCACACACCGCCTTTAAATTGCGGGTCGTTTTCTGTGAGGTTTACCACCAGACGTGAATAACCTTCGTTACCGGCGTTGGTGATGTTGTTACCGGTGACAGTTAAGGCGGTTTGCTGCGCCTTGAGGCCGGAGATACCAATATTGAGGATATTAGCCATCGTGGCGTCCTCCGTTCAGTGTCTCCATACGGATAGGTTGAGCCGCTTGTGGCTCGCCCGAGGGTGGCAATACCGTGTCAGCGGTTGGCAGCGCACCATTAAGCAGATCACCCTGATAAATCTGGTGAATCTTGTTGCCGTACTGAGGGTCTGTCGCGTATCCCGCCTGCTGCAGGGCATGGCCATACTCGGTGCCATCGACCTGGCCTTGCAGCGCTGACTGGTAACGGCTGGAATCTTTCAGGAAGTTGGCGTAATCCTGCAACCCCGCCTCGAGGCTAGGATAAGAACGGAACGCCGCTTGTTGATTCACTCGCACGCCTTGTACGTATTCATGGGTGGTGACGGTCACGACATCACCCTGCCAACGTGAATCGGCCTTAATACCAAACAGGTTATTGGAAGGTCTGCCCTGTTCGTCCTGAATGGTGTGTTTACCCCAACCGGTTTCGAGTGCGGCTTGCGCTACGATGGCCTTAGGATCGACACCCAGTTGTT
>JAYYHP010000088.1:0-3415 GCA_036148335.1 Pseudomonadota bacterium | reverse complement strand
GGGCTGGTGTTGGCTTCCAATAACCAGAATTCACCAGCGGCGTCCTGCATAACATCAATGCGTCCCCAGCCAGCGGCACCAATCACGTCAAACGCTTTTAATGCCAGCGCCTGAATTTCTGCTTCTTTTTCGGAACTTAATTCACTGGGTAATAAATATTCAGTGTCGTTGGCCTGATACTTAGCGTCGTAGTCGTAAAATTCATGACTGGTGCGCAACTGAATCACTGGCAATGCCTGTCCATTAACCACGGCCACGGTAAATTCACGGCCTTCGACCCAACGTTCCGCCAACACCATGCCATCGTATTCACGGGCGTATTCGTAGCTGCTTTGCAACTCGTTGGCGTTGTGCACACGGCGCATACCAATGCTTGAACCTTCGCGTGCCGGTTTAACAATGGCGTTACTTGCCAGTGCGGTATTGATAGCTTCCCAATCGGATGAATCCTCGAGCAAATAGGCCGGAGGGGTTGGTAACCCAGCCGCCTGCCAGATCATTTTGGTACGCCATTTATCCATGGCCAGAGCCGATGCCATCACACCACTACCGGTATAGGGTTTATCCAACCATTCCAGCACTCCCTGGATCGTGCCGTCCTCACCACCGCGACCGTGTAAGGCAATAAAGGCGACATCAAACTCAATATCGGTAAGTTGCGAAATGGCATGGGCTTCGACATCAACGCGAACGACATCAGCGCCCTGCGCTTCCAGTGCATCGGCGACTGCCGTTCCACTGCGCAATGACACCTCGCGCTCTGCTGAGGTACCGCCCATTAATACGGCAATTTTTCCTAACGCCTGCACACTCACGATTTTTCCTCCTGTAACCAGGTGGCTAAATTCGTAGCGATGTCCTGTGCAATACCACCGATATCACCTGCGCCCTGAGTCAGTAACAAATCGCCCGGACGTAACAAGCTTTTCAATGGCGCCTGCAAAGATTCGTCGCGATCAATAAAGACCGGATCAACCGCACCACGCTGACGGATACTGCCACTCAGGGCACGACCATCAGCTCCGGCAATTGGCTTCTCACCGGCGGGATACACATCCATCAACAACAGCACGTCGGCATCACTCAGGACACGGACAAAATCTTCGTAGAGATCGCGTGTGCGGCTGTAGCGATGTGGTTGAAATACCATGACCAAACGACGTTCAGGGAAGCCTTTGCGGATAGCATCCAGCGTGACTTCCAGCTCACGTGGGTGGTGACCGTAATCGTCGACTAACAGGACATTGCCATCCTCAATCGCCACCTCGCCGTTGATCTGGAAGCGACGGCCCACGCCCTCGAATTTTTCCAGTGCAGAGATGATGGCGTCACTGTTCACACCTTCGTCTTCAGCCACGGCAATGGCGGCCAACGCATTTAATACATTGTGTTTGCCCGGCATGCGCATACGCACCGCCAATGGCGTATCGGCGCCCGGACGATGCACGTTAAAGCTGGTGAACATGCCATTCTGTTCTAGATCCGTCGCTCGGTAATCCGCGTCTTCTGAGAAACCATAAGTGGTCACCTGACGACTGATGCGAGGCAATAATTCACGCACGTTGTCATCGTCGATACACACCACCGCCAAACCATAAAACGGCAGGTTATGCAGAAAATCGACAAAGGTATTTTTCAACTGCTCGAAATCACCGCCATAGGTGCTCATGTGGTCAGCGTCGATATTGGTAACAATCGATACCATCGGCTGCAGGTGCAGGAAGCTGGCATCACTTTCATCCGCCTCGGCGACTAAATAGCGGCTTAATCCGAGGCGTGCATTGGTGCCGGCACTGTTCAGTTTGCCGCCAATCACAAAGGTAGGGTCCAGCTGGGCTTCGGCTAATACCGACGTCACCAGACTGGTCGTGGTGGTTTTACCATGGGTTCCGGCAACAGCGATGCCGTGACGGAAGCGCATCAGTTCGGCCAGCATTTCTGCGCGACGCACAATCGGAACACGGCGCTCAGTGGCGGCTTTAATTTCGGGGTTTTCCTGATCAATCGCGGTCGACACTACCAATACATCGGCGTCATCGACGTTACTTTCAGCATGACCAATCATGATGTCGGCTCCTAACGTCGCGAGACGTTCGGTGACCGCAGAGGCTTTCAGATCAGAGCCGGTAATTCGGTAGCCTTGGTTTAACAGAACCTCAGCAATGCCGCACATACCTGCACCGCCAATGCCTACGAAATGGATTACACGAATCCGGCGCATTTCAGGAATCATATTTACTAAACTATTCGATGTTTTATTGCTCACGGGCGACCCTCTTAACCTGGGTGACGACCTGATCGGTTGCATCAGTCATGGCCAATGAACGGGCTTGTTCAGACATAGCGAGCAGTAAAGGACGGTCATCCTTCAGTTGCTGCCATTGTTGCGCTAACCATTCAGCGCTGAGTTCGGACTGCTGACGAATAATCGCCGCGCCCTGTGTTTGTAAGTACTGCGCATTGGCGGTTTGATGATCATCGACCGCAAATGGGAAAGGAACAAAAATCGCGGCACACCCGGCGGCTGCGATTTCAGACACGGTCAACGCGCCAGCTCGACAAACCACCAGATCGGCCCAGGCATAGGCCTCTGCCATATCATCAATAAATGCGGTGACATCCGCATCAACACCGGCTTCGCGATACTGCACCAGCATGTCATCAATATTGCGTTTTCCAACCTGATGGCGTAACTGAGGACGCGCTTCTGGTGCCAGCGATTTCATCGCATCCAGCACCGCGGTATTGAGCGCCACTGCCCCCAGGCTACCGCCAACCACCAGCACCTTTAATGGGCCCGTCGACTGAAGACGCTTGGCAGGTTCGGGCAGCGCCAGTACTTCATTGCGAACGGGATTCCCTGTCACCATGGCACCCGGCAGCGCGCCCGGAAATGCCTGCATAACGACCTTAGCAAAGCGCGCCAGTAAACGGTTCGTCATGCCGGCGTGAGCGTTCTGCTCATGAATTAACAAGGGTACGCCCATCAACCACGCAGCAATACCACCGGGACCAGTGGCATAGCCGCCCAGTCCCACCACAGCCACAGGCTTCAGTGGTTTTAAAATGGTGCGCGCCTGAGCAATGGCACGAATAATTTTAATCGGCGCCGCCAACATGCCTAATTTGCCTTTACCGCGCAGACCGGCAATCGAAATGGTATGCAGCGGGAAATTATTCTTCGGCACCAGATCGGCTTCGATACCGGCTTGGGTTCCCAGCCAGTGAATGTCATAACCCTGCTCTTTTAAGGCATGCGCAACCGCCAGCGCAGGAAACACATGCCCACCAGTTCCACCAGCCATCATGACCACGGTCCGAGTCGTATTATTGGTCATCGTCGGACTCCTTAGCCGCTAATTCGGTCTCATAAGCGATGCGCATTACGATGCCCACCATGGCGCAACACATCATC
>JAYYHP010000087.1:0-4836 GCA_036148335.1 Pseudomonadota bacterium | reverse complement strand
CGCTCTCGGCATGCACCCATAGCTTTGTAATCAACGTCGAATCCAGATCATCCCCGAATTCTGGTCGCTCTCAGCCAGGAGCTGGATCATTTCTGATCCGTGTTCTTTAGATGGGGTCAACCAGTGGAAGTTCAACCCCAGAACAAGTCGGAATGTAGCACACGAGAGGACGCCTTGTCAGCGTACCGAGTGCTTCATGATCCGTTCTTTCTGTTTTGCCCAGTCGCGGTCTTTGGCGGTGTTGCGCTTATCGTGCGACTGTTTACCTTTGGCCAATGCGATTTCTGCTTTGACGAAAGGGCCTTTCCAGTACAACGCAGTGCACACGCAGGTGTAACCCTTGGCCTGCACCTTCTGCATGTAGCGTTCGATTTCACGACGGTGCAGCAGCAGCTTACGTTCACGGCGTGGCTCGGCTACCACGTGAGTGGAGGCTTGGTGTAGCGGGGTGATCAGAGCACCGTGTAGCCAGGCTTCGCCACGATGGAATTCAACAAACGAGTCCAACAGCTGAACTTTGCCCTGACGCAGGGATTTTACTTCCCATCCAAGGAGTTCGACACCGGCTTCGGTTTTGTCTTCCAGAAAGTAGTCGTGCTTGGCTTTTTTATTCAGCGCAATGGTCGACGAGCTGGGTTTGGCAGATTTCTTTTTACTCATGCCGCGAGTATACCGAGGCTGCGTCGGAAAGACACTAGAACCGCATCAGAAAGCCTCTTGGCGGCTGGCTTGAGACAGCGACGCAAATCCCGGACAATACCCCCAATCACAAGAAGGATAATTCTATGAGCACAGACAAACGTGGCATCCACGGCATCTGGGCCAGCCGCTGGACCTTTGTCCTCGCTGCGGTGGGTTCGGCCGTGGGGCTTGGTAACATCTGGAAGTTTCCCTACATCACTGGCGAATATGGCGGTGGTGCGTTTGTGCTCGTGTATTTGCTGTGCATTCTGTCGGTCGGTATTCCGGTCATGATGGCCGAGGTGCTGTTGGGGCGTAAGGCACGCATGAGCCCGATTAACACCATGCATCGTCTGACGGCTCAGTACAAAGCGCCCGCATTTTTCGCCAGTATCGGTTGGATTGGTGCCGTTGCCGGTTTCTTTATTCTGTCGTTTTACAGCGTCATCGCTGGTTGGACCTTGTTTTACGGTTTGGAGATGGTGCAAGGGCATTTTGTCGGCATCACGGCGGAAGCGGCCGGTGAAACCTTCGGCGGGTTACTGGCGGACCCAGGCAAACTCATTCTCTATCACACCGTCTTTATGTGCCTGGTCGGCTTCGTGATTTCCCGCGGTGTGCACCGAGGCATCGAGAGTTCGTTGCGTTTACTGATGCCACTGCTGTTTATCATGCTCTTGGTGTTGCTTGGGTACAGCATGACGACGCCCGGATTTCAGCAGGGTTGGGAGTTTTTGTTCCGCTTCGAGCCTGAGAAGCTGACCGGCGATGCCATCATTGTGGCACTGGGTCATTCCTTCTTTACTCTATCGCTGGGGATGGGGGCCCTCATGGCGTCTGGCGCCGATATGCCCGCCAACTCCCCTCTAGGTAAGACCATTCTCACGGTGGGTGTGTTAGACACCCTGGTGGCGTTACTGGCCGGACTGGTGATTTTCCCGATTGTATTCTCCAATGGGCTGGAGCCCGGCGCTGGACCGGGTCTGATGTTTCAGACCTTGCCCATCGCCTTTGGTCAGTTGCCGGGCGGTGTGTGGATTGGTACGACCTTCTTTGTGTTGGTGGGGATTGCCGCCTGGAGCTCGGCGATTTCCTTGTTGGAGCCAGCGGTGGCCTGGGCGGTGGAAAAAGGCATCAGCCGGGTACGTGCAACCGTGACGGTGTGCGTTCTGTCGTGGGTGTTAGGCCTGGGCACCGTGATGTCGTTCAATGACTGGAGCGATAAGCAGTTCTTTGTTTCGGTGAGCGGGTCCAATGCTCAGTCAGAGCAGGTCTATGATGACTTCATGTTGTATGCCGACGTGGCGGTGTTGGAAGAATCGCTGGGAACAACCGGTGGTCTGACCTACGACATCCGCGGTAAGACCTTCTTTGATGTGCTTGATTTCTTAACAACGAACATCATGCTGCCGGTTGGCGGCGTGTTGATTGCTCTATTCGTTGGCTGGTTTATGTCGCGCCGTGCGGTGGCGGATGAAGCTCGGCTCAAGAGCAATACCCTGTTTAATTTATGGCGGTTTATGGTGCGTGTTGTCTCGCCCATTGCCGTGTTACTTGTGATTTATCAGGGCCTTATCTGAGGCCCGCCTGGTTGGTAGTCCATGACTCGAATTACCCGAAGTGCGTTGGTACTTCATTCTGCTAAGCAGATGTTTGATCTGGTGAATGACGTCAGTCGTTATCCAGAGTTTCTTCAGGGCTGTGAAGCGACGCGAGTGATCGCACAAGATGACTCGTTTATCGAAGCTGAATTAACGCTGGCCAAGGCCGGGTTTCAACAAAGCTTCATTACCCGCAATACGCTCATCCGCCCGACCGAGATGCAGATGTCTCTGGTTGATGGTCCTTTTAGCCGATTTGCCGGCACCTGGCATTTTCAAGCGCTGTCGGAGGGGGCGTGTAAGGTCTCTCTCGAACTGGAGTTTGAAATGGCAAGTCGACTTGCGGGCGCCGCTATGGGAGCTGTGTTTAAACAGGTGGCAGGCATGATGGTGGATTCATTTGTAAAACGCGCGAAGGAAATTTATGGCTGATTTAATTGCCGTTGAGGTGGCCTACGCGCTGCCTGAAAAACAGAAAATCTTCCGTCTGACGGTCGAAGAAGGCATGACGCTGACGGAAGCCGTGCGCTTATCCGGTGTGGAGCAGGAGTTCCCGGATCTTAATCTTGCGGATGCCAAGTTTGGCATATTCGGTAAGGCCGTACGCAAGCCAGATGAGGAAGTGCTGCGCGATGGTGACCGTGTAGAAATTTATCGTCCGCTGATTATCGATCCTAAGCAGGCACGCGCCAATCGAGCGGCGAAAGCCGACAGTGCGAAAGCCGGGAAAAAGGCGGGCGCGAAGAGCGCTGCCAAGGACAACTCGGAATAAGAGACAACCCGGTATAAATACACCCTGAGTGCGAGGCTCCCTCGCACTGTTGGGGTCTTAGGAGTCACCTGTTGAAGACTGGGTCAGTCTTCCAGGCTAGGCAGGGGCGAGACCTTTTCTTCCACCGGAATCTCGTTGGTCTGGTTCTCTTCTGTAAATGCCGCATCCGGCAAGCTGCCACTGTAATGCGTGTAGGTACCTTCAGCATCGAAATGCAGGGTGACTTGATAGCGCTTGGTGACAGTATCACGCTGCTCAAGCGTGTAGAGGTACTCCCATTCTTGCGTATTGAATGGGTTACGGGCCACTGGATTACCCATCAAGTAAATGACCTGACGCTCGGACATTCCTGGCTCCAGTTGTGCCAGCATGTCTTGGGTCACGATGTTTCCCTGTTGAATATTGAGCTTGTAGACACCTGGGAAGGTGCAGCCGGAAAGGGTTGCAAAACCCAGTAAACCAGTCAGAATTAGCGTTCGCATAGTCGGGGTGAAATCCGGGCAAAAATGACTTCGATGGGGCAGGATCATACCTGAAACTCCCATCCGCTGTGAAATGATAGAGGACTACCGTGTCAGAACAGAACATGGAATTGCGCAAAGCAGGACTGAAAGTCACCCTGCCGCGAGTAAAAATTCTCAGCATTCTGGAGAGCAACCCGGATGCACACATGAGTGCCGAAGACGTATACCGCTCACTGATTGATGCCGGTGAAGATGTTGGTCTGGCCACGGTATACCGCGTTCTGACTCAGTTTGAGAGTGCGGGTCTGGTTGAGCGTCACAACTTTGATGGTGGTCACTCGGTATTTGAGCTGGCTCGTGGTGAGCACCACGACCACATGGTCGATGTCGACAGCGGTACCGTGATTGAATTTTCGAACGAACAGATCGAACGTCTGCAGCACGAAATTGCCGAAGAGCACGGGTTCGAGCTGGTGGATCACAGTCTGGTGCTTTACGTTCGCAAGAAGTAAGTGGTACCTGATATGAAAAAGAGCCGCAATTGCGGCTCTTTTTGTTTGTGGCTCTTTTAGCTAGGAATTCTGCCAATAATGGGCTCATGCATCACTTGCGATGGGCTCATTCGCCAGTGCCAGCATTTCATCGGCGTGGGCCAGCGTCGACTGAGTAATCTCAACGCCGCCCAACATTCGCGCGATCTCTTCGCGGCGTTGTTCTTCTGATAAGGCCCGGATACGGGTATGAGTTTCCTGATCTCCGCTGATTTTACTCACCTGATAATGATTGTGAGCTTGCGAGGCTACTTGTGGCTGGTGGGTAACGCACATGATTTGCGCGTGCTCGCCCAGTTGTCGCATCAAACGACCTACCCGTTCGGCGGTGCCACCACCAATACCCACATCAACTTCATCGAAAATCAGGCTTGGCGTGGCACTGGTGGCGGCAATCACCACCTGCAGCGCCAGACTGATACGGGCAAGTTCACCACCGGAGGCGACTTTGGCCAGAGGGCCAGCAGGCATCCCCGGGTTGGTCTGAACCTCAAATTGAATGGCATCACAGCCATGAGCGGTCGCCTGGTGCTCAGGCAAGCGTTGAGTCTGTGTAATAAAACGCGCACTGCCCAATGACAGGGCACCAAAGTGACCGCTGACAGCATCATCCAGTCGACTTGCAGCGGCCTGACGCTTGTTCGATAGGGTGTCTGCCAATGCCATAAAGGTGTGCCACTGAGCGTCGGTGTCGGCAATCAGCTGCTCCAGATCGTCGTCCGACAAGCTCAGCTCGGCAAGCGTGGCTTCCTGCTCCTGCCAATGCG
>JAYYHP010000086.1:0-4307 GCA_036148335.1 Pseudomonadota bacterium | reverse complement strand
GATAATGCTCGAACGATAGTGATAAGGCTCGAGTGATAAGGATAGAGCACTGGGCGAACGATGATCGGTGTTGCCATTTCGCCAGCGGTGTTATTTTTATCAATTACTATCGCGCATTATCGCCTGTCGTAATACAGGACGGTGTGACCTTTGCCGCATAATTTATATCGCCTTGGTGGGCAAGTGAATGCCCGACGCTCAACGACTATTGAAATCGTTGCATGGTCAAGCGGAAGCAGGCGCCCGGGTCGCCGTCACGATAGTCGATGTAGGCCAGATTGGCCTGACAAAGTTCCCGGCAAAGATACAGGCCTAACCCGGTACCGTCGTGCTCAGTGGTGTTGAATGGCTCGAACAGGTGCGGTAGATGGTTGGGAGCCACCCCAAGACCATTGTCGCGGACTTCTAACAGCACTTGATCATTGCCTCTGCGGCGAGCTTCCAACACCAACATTGGCCGGTCGTGGGGAGCTTTACGCGCGTATCGCAGCCCGTTGACGCATAGGTTAGTCAGTACCTGAGTGAGATGGTCAGGGTCAAATCTGACATGAATTTGCGGATCGCAATGCCACATCACCTGATAATCCTGGCCGCTGTCGAGTTGGTGAAACTGTCGGGTGAATTCCGTGAGGTAGGCCTGTAAGTTCAGGCGCACCGATTTGGCCTGCTTTCCTCGGGATAACTTCAGAATATCGACAATCGTACGATTAATGCGCTGGCTATGATGCTCAATCACTTCCGTCAGGTGGCGGTCGCCATCGGTCAGATAATCGGCTTCATTCAGCAGCTGTGCGGCTTGCTGCAACGCCGATAGCGGATTACGAATCTCATGCGCAATGCTCGCGGTCAGGCGCCCTAACGACGCCAGCTTGATCTGCTGAGCTTCGGCGGAAATGCGCGCTTCATCCTCGATCAGTAATAGATAATCCCCCTCAGCCCCCGGCATGGCCATGCGGTTGAGGGTCAGTTTGCGGCCGGCGATGTCACGATGTTGGCGATCTTCTGGATGGTGTCCTTGATGATCTGAGTGAACGTCTGGGTTGTTATTGTGCTTGGTATTAGCCTCAGACCCCGTAATTTCGCTCTCACTCTTGGGGTCGTTGTTCATATCTGTGCGCAGACTGTCGGGCAGTGGCATGCCGCTGCCCAGTGAAAACCATTCCTGAGCGGTGCGGTTACAGAAGAGCACCTGATGATTCTGATCGCAGGCGACCAGCCCATCAGGCAGGCTCATCACCGCTTGCTGGCTCAGTCGCTGCAGGCGGCGCACATCCCGGGCATTATCGCTGGCCAGACTCAGTGCATCTTTCACGCGGTGAGATAACAGCTGCGTCAGCCAGGCAAGAATAAAGGCCATGGCACCGTACACGCCGGTATTGGCGGTATCGCTTAAGCTGTAGTCGTCGGTAATCACATGCTCACTGTAAATCAGCCCGATACTGATCCAGGCGGCAATACTGTAGCCAAGAATGCCCGGTGCCAGCAGGTTGCCGACCACCACCGGAATCAACAGCAAAGCACCAAAGGCAGCTTCTAGACCGCCGGAGGCATAGATCAGTGTCATGATCAGTGCGGTTTCGACAAACAGGAAAGCGGTGGCTGCTTGATTGCTGGTCGTGCGACTGGTCAGGGCCGCAAAAAAAGCTGCCGCGAAGACATACACCGACGACACCACAAGGAAGGTCTCTGGGGCGCGTCCACCGAGCAGTAAGTCGTCTTTGTCGAGGCCATCAATAACGATCAATGACAGCGCCAGCAGCAGGGCGTAATAGCTGTAGAGTCTGAGCAGGCGAACCCCGCTATGGGCCAGCGGATTCGGTGAGTGTGTCATCCTGAAGTTCCGGTTTGCGTCCTGAGGCGTATTTCCAGACAATACGCGGGTTAATCAGAGAGTACCTGCAGTCCATGACTAAGTCACTGACCCCACCCATGAAGATCGCGCTGGCGCAGTGCAATTTTCATGTTGGTGATATTCCCGGCAATACCCAACAGATCGTACGCGAAGCACAGCAAGCAAAAACCGAAGGCGCACGCCTGATTGTCTTTAGTGAGTTGGCCCTCACTGGCTACCCACCCGAAGACCTGTTGTTGCGTCCGAGTCTGGCGTTACGGATTCAAGAGGCCCTGCACACGATTGCCGAAGCCAGTGACGGCATCGCCATTGCCATTGGTTACCCGAAACAGCGCGGTGATTCCCTCTATAATTGTGCTGGCGTCTGGGACGGCGGTGAGTGCATCGGTGAATACGCCAAGCACGAATTGCCTAACTATCAGGTGTTTGATGAAAAGCGTTATTTTACGGCCGGTGATACCCCCTGTGTGATTGACCTCGATGGCGTAAAGATTGGGCTGACCGTCTGTGAAGACATCTGGTTTGATGCTCCGGTCGAAAAAGCCGTGGCGGCGGGGGCAGAGCTGTTACTGAATCTCAATGCCTCACCATTTCACAGTGGCAAACAGCAAGAGCGGGTCGACTTGCTCAAGCGCCACGCAGAAAGCCACGGTGTTCCGATCCTTTATGTGAATCAGGTTGGCGGTCAGGATGAGCTGGTCTTTGACGGCAGTTCATTTGCGGTCAGTGAACAGGCCGAGCGCGTGCTGCAAATGCACTCCTGGCAGGAAGATCTGGCCATGGTGGCATACGCCGATAAGCAGCTGACGGCGGTGAGTGACTGTCGCGATGCACGCGAAGACGGACTGGCTAGCCTCTATCATGCGCTGGTGCTCGGTGTGCGTGATTACGTGACCAAAAACCGGTTTCCCGGCGTGGTGCTGGGCTTGTCCGGCGGCATTGATTCTGCGCTGACTCTGGCCATTGCGGTGGATGCACTGGGACCCGAGCGTGTGCGAGCGGTGATGATGCCGTTTACCTACACCTCAGGCATGAGCAAAGAAGACGCCGGGCTACAGGCCGAGGCGATGGGCGTGGATTACCAGTCAATCTCGATTGAACCCATGTACAACGAATTCATGTCGGCGCTGGCACCGGACTTTGCGGGCCTGCCTGTGGATACCACGGAAGAGAACCTGCAATCGCGTTGTCGCGGTGTACTGTTGATGGCCATGTCCAACAAAACGGGCTACATGGTGCTGACCACCGGCAACAAGAGCGAAATGGCGGTAGGATACGCCACGCTTTATGGAGACATGGCAGGTGGTTATGGCGCATTAAAAGACGTCTACAAAACCAAGGTATTTGCCTTGGCGGAATACCGCAATACGATTTCCCCCGTCATTCCTCAGCGCGTGATTGATCGTCCACCGTCCGCCGAGCTGGCGCCAGACCAGATCGATGAGGACAGCCTGCCAGCGTATCCAGTACTGGATGACATTCTTGAGCGCTACATTGAGCAGGATGAAAGTGCCGAGCAGATCATCGCCGCGGGTCACGAGCGTGAGGACGTGATGCGCGTGATTCGCTTGGTCGATGTGAATGAGTACAAGCGCCGTCAGGCACCGATTGGCGTGCGTGTAACGCGTCGTGGGTTTGGGCGTGACCGTCGCTACCCGGTGACGAATGGTTGGAAGGCGGGGATCTGATCCCAGTCTGGATCGAGTGCTCAGTTGGAGTTATCGGCTCAGTCGTGTGGACGCCGTGAATACCTCCCTGCAGGCTCAAGTGCGCCATCCTTGGCAGTCAGACACGCAGCCGAGCCTACATGGAGGTACTCGCTGCGGCGTGCTGATGCTTACACTGTGCCTGACTGGATCTTTTTAAGTACTGGTCGGGCGCGCTTACGCCGCCCGCTCATGCATGCGGTTCGCGCGTTTAAACGTTCCCATGTCATTAAAGCGAATGCCATGACGACGCAGTACCTCGTGCGATTCTTTTTCTGCCAGATGGCGGATATAGAAGGGGTCACGCACCACAAAATGGTGGATAGCGTGGGTACTGCCAAAATTAAAGCAAAAGGCATGCAGCGGCAGCAAATACCATTTGTTCATTACCTGACACTGCTCATGAATAATGCCCGGCGTGTTGTCACCGTAATAATGCATGTTCGATGAAATAAAGTGCAGGCAGAAGGTGCGCAGAACGTTCGGTGCTAACAAGGTCACCACCACAGCCGTGACCCAGGCTTCCTGCGCCAGCAGCCACTCTGGCCACGCAATGCTGGTGCCCAGCAACCAAGCGATGCCGTTTGCCACATGGAAGAGTACAAAGCCGTGCCACAGGGTGTAGGCGATGTAACCGATGGGGTTAAAGCTGACGGCACCAATGATGCGCAGGTTACGAACGTCTTTGCGGTCAATTTTGCCTTGCTTCAGTAGCTTCTTAGGAACAACAAAGTACTTACCGGCGCGCA
>JAYYHP010000085.1:0-3327 GCA_036148335.1 Pseudomonadota bacterium | reverse complement strand
ACAAGGTTGTTGTAACCAAAGCTGGAGCCACGCTCACACAGCATGACGCGCTCGTTGCCTGCTTCAGCAAACTTTTTGATGATGTGGCGCATTTCGTGCGGCGCCAGAAACTGTGGCTTCTTCACATTAATCGCCGCCTTGGTTTCTGCCATCGCGACCACCAGGTCGGTCTGGCGTGCCAGAAACGCGGGCAGCTGAATCACGTCCACGACCTCTGCTACTGGTGCGGCCTGATAAGGCTCATGGACGTCGGTAATGATCGGCACATTGAAGGTCTTTTTAATCTCTTCAAAGATCTTCAGGCCTTCTTCCATACCCGGACCACGGTAGGAGTTGATCGATGAGCGATTGGCCTTATCAAACGACGCCTTAAACACATAAGGGATGCCCAGTTTGCTCGTGACTTCAACGTAGGTTTCGCAAATCGCCATCGCCAGATCGCGACTCTCCAGCACGTTCATGCCACCAAACAAGGTAAATGGGCGATCATTACTGACCTCTAACCCTGCCACCGTGACCGCTTCGATCATCTTTCGTCTCCTGAAATTAAATCCTGTTAAATGCTGCACTGAACCACCCTTGAGGTGATCCATCTAAATTTTGCGTCAGAGAATAACCAGATTATCGCGATGAATCATCTCTGGTTCTGCCACGGTTCCCAGCGCCTGCTCCAGCCCTGACGTGGGGGTTTTCACAATTTTCACCGCTTCGCTCTGACTGTAATTGACCAGTCCTTTCGCCACCAACTGACCCTGCTCGTTGCGACACTCCACCACATCGCCACGCTCAAAGCGTCCGTGTACCGACACCACCCCAATGGGTAACAAAGAGCGACCGCCATTGCGCAGCGCCGTCACCGCTCCTGCATCCAGCGTTAATACGCCTGAGGTATTCAGATGTCCGGCAATCCATTGTTTACGTGCCGCAACCGGCGCCTGATCGGCCAGCAGCAGTGTCCCCAGTAATTCACCATCACGAAGACGAGACAGCACACGCTCAATGCGCCCACCGACGATGACAGTGTCCGCTCCGGAACGCGCGGCCAATGTAGCAGCCCGCACTTTGGTGACCATACCACCACGTCCAAGCGCACCACCGCCGCCAGCCATGCTGGCAAACTGCTCATCGGAGGCCTGACCTTCATGAATCAATTGAGCGTCGGGGTTGTGACGAGGGTCGGCGGTATAAAGCCCGTCCTGATCGGTCAGAATGACCAGCACATCAGCCTCAACCAGATTAGCGACCAGCGCCCCGAGGGTATCGTTGTCACCGAAACAGATTTCGTCAGTGACTACGGTATCGTTTTCATTAATGATGGGAACAACGCCGTAACTTAATAACGTACGTAATGTCGTACGGGCATTGAGATAACGCTTACGATCACTCAGGTCATCGTGCGTTAAAAGAATCTGTGCGGTTTTATGCTGATGACGGGCAAAGGCACTTTCGTACGCCTGCACTAAGCCCATCTGCCCCACCGCCGCGGCCGCCTGAAGCTTATGCACTTCGTCCGGACGAGACGTCCAGCCCAAGCGCGTCATCCCTTCAGCGACTGAACCTGACGACACCAACACGACTTCATGGCCAGCCTGCAACAGACCGGCAATCTGGTCGACCCAGGCATCCATTCCTGCCCGGTTCAAACCCTTGCCATCATCAGTCAGCAGCGCACTGCCGATTTTTACTACCCAGCGTTTGGCTTGGGACAAGCGACGGCGATTAGCTTGCGGTGTGTCTGTCATCTCAGTGTCCGGAGGGTCTTATTCGTTGGTGTAAACCACTTCTACGTCGTAGTCATCATCGTCGTCCTGCGCGGCTGCTTTACGCGCATCACGCTCATTACGACGACGTTCACGCAGAGCATCCATGTGCTCACGCGCTTCTTCTTCCACCGCCTCACGCTCTGCGATGAGCGCTTCGGCAAATTCTTCATCTTCGGCAGCACGACGGCGGCGTTCATCAATATACTCCATGATGTCGCATACCAGATTGTGCGTACCTTGCTTGTTGATCGCCGCAATGCGGTATACCGGGCCATCCCAGTTCAGGCGGTCGATCACATCCTGACAGCGCGCTTCACGCTCCTCTTCAGGGATCAGATCCAGCTTATTCAAAACTAACCAACGATCTCGCTGTGCAAGACCCGGCGAGAAAGTTTCCAGTTCATGACTGATGGCTTCAACACGTTCTGCGGGATCAGACTCATCAAAAGGCGCCATGTCGACAATGTGCAAAAGCAGATGCGTACGCACCAGATGCTTAAGGAAGCGCGTTCCCAGGCCAGCACCGTCCGACGCCCCTTCAATCAAGCCAGGAATGTCCGCAATCACAAAGCTGCGGTGCTGCTCAATCGAGACGACGCCCAGATTAGGCACCAGTGTCGTAAAGGGGTAATCCGCCACTTTCGGTGTCGCTGCGGAAACTGAACGGATAAAAGTCGACTTACCGGCATTCGGCAATCCCAGCAAGCCAACATCGGCCAGTACTTTCAATTCCAGACGCAGATTACGGGACTCACCCGGCTGCCCTGGCTTTGACTGGCGAGGTGCCTGATTGGTCGATGACTTGTAGCGCGTGTTACCCAGTCCGTGATAACCGCCGCTAGCGACCATCAGACGCTCACCGTGAGCCGTCAGGTCGCCCAGCGTTTCGCTGGTATCTTCGTCAATGGCTGTAGTACCGACGGGCACTTTCAGCTCAATGTCTTCGCCTTTACCGCCAGTACAGTTACGACCGCCACCCGGCTGGCCGTTATCCGCTTTGAAACGACGGGTATAGCGATAATCTACAAGGGTATTGGTGTTCTCGTCAGCAACCAGATAGACCGAACCACCGTCACCGCCGTCACCACCATCCGGGCCACCCTTGGGGATGAATTTCTCACGCCGGAAACTGACGCAACCATTACCGCCTTTGCCGGCCTCAACGGTGATCCGTGCTTCATCGACGAACTTCATATTAACTCCCCTGAGCTCCCGAAATGCTCCGTCGCTACGGAGCGGAAAAACAAAAACGCCCTGACTATCCGCGACAGCCAGGGCGCATCAAGCCTGAATCCGCAGTCTTATGCTGCAGGAACCACGCTTACGGTCTTACGGTTGTTCTTACCTTTGACCTCAAACTTCACTGCGCCTTCTGCGGTAGCGAAGATAGTGTGGTCACGGCCGATCTTAACGTTGTCACCGGCGTGGAACTTAGTGCCACGCTGACGAACGATGATCGCGCCTGCTTTTGCAGTCTGGCCGCCAAACAGTTTTACGCCAAGGCGTTTACTTTCGGAATCGCGACCGTTCTTGGTAGAACCACCAGCTTTTTTGTGAGCCATTG
>JAYYHP010000084.1:0-3675 GCA_036148335.1 Pseudomonadota bacterium | reverse complement strand
GTCTTTTTACCGCCGAGACGTTCCACCTGACGCTCCTGCAACACACGCAGCAACTTAGCCTGCAAGCCAAGATCCATCTCGGTGATTTCATCCAACAGAATCGTTCCTCCATCGGCCTGCTCGAACTTACCCGGCATGGCATTGTAGGCACCGGTAAAGGCCCCTTTCTCATAACCAAACAGCATGGCTTCCAGCATGTTTTCTGGAATCGCCGCGCAGTTCAGCGCAATAAAGGGCGCTGTCTTGCGAGGAGAATTCTGATGAATATAACGTGCCAGCACTTCCTTACCTGTACCGCTTTCACCACTGATCAGAACGGTAGAATCGGTGGCCGCGACACGCTCAGCCATCTGAAATAACTGCTGTGAAACCAGGGCTTCGCACACTGGGCTGTCGCTGTCCTGATCATCCTGTCCGGTTTGCGAATAGGGTTTCAGCAAGGCTTCCAGTTCGCTTAACTCAAACGGCTTCATCAGATAATCATCAGCGCCCGACTGCATCGCCTGCACCGCCTGCCCAACATCGCCATAGGCGGTCATCAGTAACACCGGCAACCATGGGTGCTGCTGTTTCACTTTGTCGAGCAGCTCGAGGCCGTCCATGCCCGGCATATTAATGTCGGATAAAATGGCATCGAACGAGTAACTCTCGATCATGGCCATGGCATCAATACCGTTCGCTGCTTCCATCACGTCATGACGCTTCATGGTCAGCGACTCTACAATCACTTCACGCAGGGTTGGATCGTCTTCTACCACTAATAAACGCATTGTTATTCTCCTCTGGTCAGCCGTGATTGAACGGCAGCAACAAGTCGGCAGACAGGCCACCCAATGGGCTGTCTGATAATCTGAATTCACCGTGATGCGCGCGCACCACAGCTTGTACGACCGCCAAGCCCAGGCCCGTGCCATTGCTCTTGGTGGTAAAGAAAGGTTCGAGCATTTTTTCGCGTGCCTGGGCGCTCAGGCCGGGGCCGTTATCCATCACCTGAATGCACACACTGTCGTCGACAATACGTGCAATAACGCCCAGTTCGATGGGCTCATCACACGACTCGAGCGCGTTGTTAACAAGGTTCATAATGGCGCTGGTCAGGGCGTCGCGATGGCATACCAATTCAATGGCCGGGTCATCGCAAATAACGTCACAGTGGACGCGGTATTGTGCCAACGGGACTTCCATCGCGGCTTCTAAGTCGCTCATCAACTCGCCCAACGTCACACGGTCGTTCAACGGCGCTTCTCCGCGGGCAAAGATCAGCATGTCGCGGACCTGACGCTCGAGATGATGCAGGCGCTCACGCAGTTTTCCGGCAAAACGCAGACGCGATTCTTCCGGTAAATCTTCACTGGCCAGATGCCCGGTATAGAGGGTGGCCGCCGCCAGTGGCGTACGAATCTGATGCGCTAACGAGGCAACCATCTTACCCATGGCAGACAGACGCTCGTGCTGAGATAACTGCGCCTGTAAGGCACGGGTTTCTGTCATGTCCGTCAGCAAAATCAGCTGGCCGCGTTCGTTGGTCATCGCAGCCGTACGGAGACTGACACGACGACCGTCCACCAGCGAAATCTCGTGACCATCGTCGCGGCGGGGTTTAAAACACTGCGCAATCACGCCACGCCAGCGCAAACCAATCAGGCTGTCGGCGCCTGCAAACGCCAACAGCAAATCATCCGCAGCGGCATTACTCTGCGTAATGACACCGTTTTCATTGATGAGTAACACCCCCGCTGGCAACATTTGCAGCAAGCTTTCGAGGCGATCAGCCAGTCGCTCTTTCTCGGCCAGCTCCTGCATACGTTGTGCAGACACCGTTGCCAGTTCACCACTGAGCTGCGCTACTTTATTCTCAAGAAACGCGTACGAATCGGTGAGCTGTTGCGACATTTCATTAAACCGATGAAATGCCAGCTTTAACTCAGACGGATCAATCGGCGCCTGTTCTATGTCGAGAGAATGCATTGCTGCGTTCGCCATAAATACCTCATCAAACCGCATAATTGGCGGCGGAATTACGTCACATAAAGGTATTGAGCAAATAGCGTGCCCGACCGGACACTGTCGTCAAACTGACGCGCGCGAACACTCGTTACGCCCAGACTAACGACCTGGTTAATCGCCTGAGGCAAATAGGGTTACGCCCGGAATAAAGCCGAGAAAAGCGTCGGCAACAGCGCGCTGAGACGACAGTGAAGATCAGAAAATGTGACTCCGACGAGAGCCATCCAACTCGTTAAGCATTCAGGATTCGATGACTTACTACCAAGAAGACGTCAAAGATCCAGACATAGATTGAGACATAAAAAAACCGGGCACAAGGCCCGGTCAGAGGAGAAGAAGGTCGGCCTCAGGCCAGGTCTTTCTCTTTACGATTAATGTTGTACTTACGCATTTTCTCAACCAGCGTCGTACGACGAATACTGAGTTTTTCGGCGGCACGGGCCACGACACCATTGGCGTCATCCAACGCTTGCTGAATCAAAGAACACTCCAGATCCTGCAAATACTCGCGCAAATCGAGACCATTTACCGGCAACAGCGCTGGGCTATCGACACCGGCCAGGCCTTCGTTCTGAGTAACGTCCGCAACCACTGGGGCGCTGAAATCCTCATCCCCTTCATCGACGTGACGGAATTTCTTAGGTAACTCATTCACACCGATCACACCGTACGGATGCAGAATCGCCAAACGCTCAACCAGGTTCGCCAACTCTCGGACGTTGCCATGCCAATCGTGGCGACACAGCGACATAATGGCAGCGGAGTTAAAGCGAATAGAACCGCGCTTTTCGTTCTCGAGGCGAGAGATCAGCTCGTTCAACAGTAGTGGCAAGTCTTCAACCCGCTCACGCAACGATGGCATATCGATGGGGAAGACGTTCAGACGATAGTAAAGGTCTTCACGGAAGGTGCCTTCTTCAATCATCTTCTCGAGATTTTTGTGCGTTGCCGCAATCACTCGCACGTTGGCGTTCAGAGTTTTGTTACTGCCCACACGCTCGAAGGTGTGCTCCTGCAGTACCCGCAAGATCTTCACCTGCATGTTCAGTGGCATGTCGCCAATTTCATCCAGGAACAGCGTTCCACCCTCGGCCAGCTCAAAACGCCCCGGACGGCTGTTAATCGCGCCAGTAAACGCCCCTTTTTCATGACCAAACAGTTCGCTTTCCAGCAGTTCAGCGGGAATGGCGCCACAGTTAACTGGTACAAATGGCTTGTTTCGGCGATTGGAATGGTAATGCAGGTTACGGGCAACCACTTCTTTACCCGTACCGCTTTCCCCCTGAATCATCACGCTGACATCTTTATCAGCAACTTGCATGATCAACTCACGCACATGCTGAATCTGACGGCTGGTGCCCACGAGACTGCGGAATAACTGGACCTCACGACGCTCTCCGCGACTGCGGTTGTGCGTGTACTGTTCACGGAAAATCTGACAACGATGGAGGCTATCCAACAGCTTGTTGTAGCTGGGTGGCAAGGTCAGTGTCGCCAGTACAGAGCGCTTCACGTTTTCATTGTGAGACTCGGTAATGGCTTCAGAACCCGCGTATAAAATCGGCAGTCCTTTGTCCCATGCGAGCAGCGCTTCGATAATAGACTCTGCGGATTCCTGCGTGGCATCCCCCAGAATGACTGCGCTGATTTCTGTACTTTCTTCGACCG
>JAYYHP010000083.1:0-7635 GCA_036148335.1 Pseudomonadota bacterium | reverse complement strand
TATCCTCGTGTACACCCTGTTGTTCTGGGGAGGCACCACCAGTTTCGTGCCGGTGGTTGGTCAGGTAGATGAGCAGAGCATTGCCGCAGAGGCGGGATTCCTGCCGGGCGACGAATTTATTGAGATTAACGGCAAAGCCGTGGGCTCATGGCAGGACGTCAACTGGGCCATGCTCAGCTACATCGGTGAAACCCGTGATTTGCCGGTTGTCGTTCGACGTGGTGGTGCTGAGTCTCAAACCGAAACATTGAACCTCAAGCTCACGCAATACCTGGGCGATACCGACGCGCCCGCACCGATTCAGTCTTTGGGCATTGCGCCACGACTGCCTGATGTTCCTCTCGAAATTGCTCAGGTCATGCCGGATTCGGCCGCAGAGGCGGCCGGTCTGTTGGCGGGCGATTTAATTGTCAGTGCCAATGGCGAGGCCATTACGGATTGGCGCCAGTGGGTGATGACGGTACGTAATGCGGCGGATCAAACCCTACTGGTTGGCTTTGAGCGTGATGGCTTGCCGATGACGCTGGACGTCACGCCAAAGGCCATTACCACCGACGACGGTCAGACCATCGGTCAGATTGGGGTGATGCCCGTGCCTCCCGAGATTCCGGAGTCCTGGCAGCGTCATAGTGAACCTGGCCTGTGGTTAGCCACTCAGCAAGGGGTGGCTAAAACCTGGCAACTGGTGGTCTTTACGCTGGATTCTCTGTGGAAAATGATCACAGGCGATGTCTCAGTAAAGAACTTGAGCGGCCCTATCACCATTGCTAAAGTAGCCGGCGATTCGGCGTCGGGTGGCCTGATTGTCTTTGCCAACTTCCTGGCATTACTCAGTGTGTCGTTAGGGGTACTGAACCTGCTGCCTGTCCCTATGTTAGATGGCGGCCATATTCTGTTCTACCTGGCCGAAATAGTACGTGGAAAACCATTGCCGGAGTCGGTTCAGATCGCGGCAGTAAAAGTGGGCATGGTCTTATTGTTAATGTTGATGAGCATCGCCTTTTATAACGATATCAGCCGCTTGTAATGTGGCGGTGACTGGATTTTTTTGAATGCGTTTTTTGTTGTCTCTTGTCTGCGCCTGGTGTCTGTCACTGTCTGTCCACGCCGACTCCTTTGTGATTGAAGATATCCGACTCGACGGCCTGCAGCGTGTGTCTGCAGGAACCGTGTTTGCAGCCTTCCCTCTGGCAACGGGGGATACCGTCGATGATGCCGCGTTGGCGGATGCGACCCGCAGTCTGTTCCGCGAAGGCTTGTTTGATGACATCGCGCTGTACCGCGATGGCAATGTGCTGGTTCTGGAGCTGGTCGAACTGCCAACCATTACCAGCATCGAGATTGAAGGCAATAAGGCGATTCAGACAGAAGCCCTGATGGACGGTCTGAAGCAGAGCGGTCTGGCGGAAGGCTTTGTCTTTAAGCGTGCAACGCTGGAACGTATCTCGCTTGAGCTGGAACGTCAGTATGTCGCTCAGGGCCGTTACGACGCCTCGATTGAAACCACGGTTGAAGCGCTGCCGCGTAACCGCGTGAGCCTGAAAATCGATGTCGATGAAGGCAACGTCGCCACTATTGAGCACATCAATATTGTTGGCAATCAGGTATTCACCGACGACGAGCTACTATCGCCGTTAGGGCTGCAAAGCACGAATTTCTGGTCATGGTACTCCAGCGATAATAAGTACAGCCGTGAAAAGCTTGCCGGCGATCTTGAGACGTTGCGCTCGTATTATCTGGATCGCGGTTACATCCGCTTCAACATCGAATCCACGCAGGTGTCCGTGTCTCCGGATAAGCGTGGCGTCTACATTACCGTCAGCGTCTCAGAAGGCGAGGTTTACTCCATTCGTGATGTAAAACTGGCTGGCGACTTGGTCATTGATGAATCTGAGCTGACGCGCCTGTATGCCGTTAAAGAGGGCGATACCTTCTCCCGTCGTCGCGTCACCTTTACCAGCGACCTCATGACCAAGCGTCTGGGCAACGAGGGTTACACCTTTGCCAAGGTCAACGGCATTCCTAAGATCGACGATGACCTGCGTCAGGTTGATATGACCTTCTACGTAGAACCGGGCAAGCGGACTTACGTGCGCAGCATTCAGTTTGCCGGTAATGATGGTACCCGGGATGAAGTGCTGCGTCGTGAAATGATTCAGATGGAGGGCGGTTGGGCCTCCACCGATAAAATTGAGCAGGGCAAGAGTCGCCTCAATCAGCTGGGTTTCTTTAAAACCGTGAACGTCGAAACCCCGCCTGTTCCGGGTACGGACGACATGATTGATGTTAAGTACACGGTCGAAGAGCAGCTCAGTGGTAGTCTGAATTTTAACGTCGGTTACGCCGCTGGTTCGGGCATGATTCTGGGTGCCAGCATCAGCCAGAATAACTTCATGGGCAGCGGTAACCGCATGTCATTGGGTGTGCAGAAAACCGATACGGTCGAGTCGTATAACTTCTCTTACCTGAATCCGTACTACACCATTGATGGTGTGAGCCGTGGTTTCAACTTCTTTTACCGTGAAACCGATTTTGAAAGTCTGAGCAGCGTCAGTGATTATCAGACCAATACTTACGGCGGTAACGTGACCTTTGGCTACCCGATCTCGCGCTTCCAGCGTCTGTCATTCTCCTTGGGTTACTCCAACACCGAGATGTTCACTGGTGTAACGGTTCCGGCAGAAATCCTCGACTTCGTCGATAAAGAAGGCAACGTCTTCAACGAATACACCTTGGGCCTGAGCTGGCGTTACAGCTCGCTTAACCGAGGCCTGTTCCCAACCTCGGGGATGGAGCACAAGGTGAAAGCGGATATCTCAGTGCCAGGCAGTGACCTGACCTATTACAAAACCAGCTACACCTCGAACTACTACTTCCCGATTGCGCCAGAGTGGAGCATTCGCCTGCGTGCTGACCTCGGTTACGGTGATGGCTTTGGTGATCTGGATCGACTGCCGTTCTTCAAGAACTTCCGCTCGGGTGGCATTGGTTCTGTGCGAGGCTACCAGATTAACAGCCTGGGTCCGAAGGGCTTGCCTGAGTACGACGTGGTTGACCTGACCTCGACCGATGCTTCCGGAAACGCCATTTTTGAAACGGACAGCCTCGGCCGTCCGGTGACAGACGATTCTGCACCGCTGGTGATTTATCTGCCGGATGCCGACGGTGGTTCAACCGCCGTCAGTAACTCAGCTCAGTACGTACCGGTTTACCAGACCGACAGTTCAGGCTCAGTGGTGACGTCGCCGTATTTCCGTGAAACAGAGCGTGCGCTGGGTGGCAATATGCTGATGGAAACCAGTCTGGAACTGATTTTCCCAACGCCTTTCCTTGAAGATCGCAGCTCAGTGCGTAGTGTGGCCTTCATCGATGCGGGTAACACCTTCACCAATGAGTGTTACGTGCCGTCGGACGTAGATTTGCCGACATTTACTAAGCATCCGTACTGTGAAGAAGGGCTGCGAGCGGATGAAATTCGCTTAAGCACCGGCCTGGGACTCACCTGGATTACTGCCATCGGACCGCTCACCTTTACCTATTCGTTCCCATTGAACGAGAAATCGGGTGACAGAACCGAAGGCTTCGAGTTTACTTTGGGTCAGGTATTCTGACGATAATGATGATAAGGAGAACAGAATGCGCTGGATAATTGCTTTCATTGCAGCAGCCACCATCAACCTCGCCGTAGCAGCCGACAAAGTTGCTGTCGTGGATATGGAACGTGCCTTGTTCCTGTCTGACGCAGCCACGGCCGCCGTGAAGGAATTTGAAAAAGCCAACCAGTCTGACATCGACAAGCTGAAGTCACTTCAGGAAGACCTGATGGCGGCACAGAAGCGTGTTGAGACCGAAGGCGACATCATGAGCGACGATCAGCGTCGTGAACTGAAAAACGAAGTTGAACAGAAAACCCAGGAATACCAGTTCTACGGCCGTAAGCTGCAGCAGCTGGAAGAAAAGTGGAAACGTGACCTGTTCAACAAGCAGTTGCCAGAGCTGGAAAAAACGCTCAAGGCTCTGATTGACGAAAAAGGCTACGACGTTGTGCTGAATGCTCAGGCGGTTATTTTCAAATCCCCAGAAGCAGACATCACTAAGCTGCTGCTGGAACGTCTGAACGCTAAGAAATAAGCGCACATGCAAATCACATTAGCCGAACTCGCGGCCAGCCTTGGCGCTGAGCTGCGAGGAGATGGCAACCACCTTATTACTGGTCTGGCCACGCTAAAAGAGGCGTCGCCGGACCAGCTTGCATTTCTGGCCAACCCAAATTACCGCCAACAACTTGCTGGCAGTCTGGCAGGGGCGGTATTGGTACGCCCGGACGATGCAGAACTGGTTAATCACGCGGCCCTGGTCACTCTAGATCCGTACCTGGCGTTTGCCAAAGCGACTCAGTTGTTTGATCAGCGTCCTCGCACCCCGCACGGCGTTCACCCATCGGCATCCATTGCTGCCTCGGCGGTGATCGGTGATGACTGTCGCATTGCGGCCAACGTCGTCATCGGTGAGCGAGTGGTGTTGGGGCAGGGCTGTGAAATTGGCGCTGGTACGGTGATTGGTGACGATTCCGTACTCGGTGCTCAATGTCATCTGAACGCCAACGTGACCCTGTATCACGGCATTCAGATGGGCGATCGAGTACGAGTGCATTCGGGCACTGTGATTGGCGCCGATGGTTTTGGCTTTGCGCCACATCAAGGGCGTTGGGAAAAAATTCACCAGCTGGGCACGGTCGTGATTGGCAACGATGTCGAGATCGGCGCCAACACCTGCATAGACCGCGGCGCGCTGGGCAATACCGTGATCGCAGATCATGTGATTATCGATAACCTGGTACAGATCGCCCACAACGTTGAAGTGGGTGAAGCCACGGCGATGGCGGCTCAGGCGGGCATCGCGGGCAGCAGTAAGCTGGGTAAACACTGCACATTGGCGGGTAACGCCGGTGTGGCAGGGCATCTCGAATTATGTGACGGCGTTTTTGTCGCGCCGAAAACGGTGATCAGTAAGTCCATTACCTCACCGGGCGGCTACGCCACTGGTACGGCGCAGATGCCGATGAATGAATGGCGTAAATCCGCAACGCGGTTCCGCCAGTTGGACAGCCTCGCACGGCGTGTTCAACAATTGGAAAAACAAGGAAAGGGCTGAAGCATGTCCCCGCATTTCATTGAGCAGATTCAGACCGTTCTGCCTCATCGTTACCCGTTTTTACTGATTGATCGCGTGATGCATTGCTGCACTGACGTGGAGCAGGGCGCTGTGATTGAGGCGCGTAAAAACGTGACCATGAATGAAAACTTCTTCAATGGTCACTTTCCCGGACACCCCATCATGCCCGGCGTGTTGACGCTGGAAGCACTGGCACAGACCGCCGGTTATCTGGGCATGCTCATGCAGGGCGACGACCGGGACCCGAACATTATTTTTTATTTCGCTGGGTCGGATAAAGTCCGGTTCCGTCGTCCGGTAGTGCCGGGTGACCAACTGGTGCTCAAGGCCCGCTTTATCAGCCGTCGTCGTGGTATCTGGAAGTTTGAATGCCAGGCCGAAGTGGACGGCGAGACCGTATGTAGTGCAGACATTACCTGCGCGGAACAAACGTTGGAGGTGGCATGATTCATCCGCATGCTCTTGTTGATCCGTCCGCCAAGATTGCAGAAGGAGTCGAAATCGGCCCGTTCTCAATTGTCGGACCCGATGTGGAAATAGGCGAAGGAACGGTTATTGGCTCGCACGTAGTGGTAAAGGGCCCCACGAAAATTGGTAAAAATAACCGCATCTTTCAATTCGCCAGCATCGGTGAAGAGTGTCAGGACAAGAAGTATGCCGGTGAACCGACCACGCTGGTGATTGGTGACAATAACGTCATCCGCGAAGCCTGTACCTTCCACCGGGGTACCGTTCAGGATAACGGCACCACCATCGTTGGTAGCGACAACCTGTTTATGGTGAATGTGCATGTCGCCCACGACGCTATCATCGGTGACCACTGTATTCTGGCTAACGACACCAATGTCGCGGGCCACGTTCATGTTGGTGACTGGGCGATTCTGGGTGGCTCCACTCAGGTACACCAGTTCTGCAAAATTGGTGCGCACGCTATGTGTGGCGCCGGTACGGTTGTCCTTAAAGACATTCCTGCTTACGTGATGTCTCAGGGCTATCCTGCCACACCGCATGGCATGAACACCGAAGGTCTGAAACGTCGCGGCTTCGACAGCGACGCCATCCGCAATCTCCGTAACGCCTACAAATTGGTATTCCGTAAAGGGTTGACCCTGGCGGAAGCACTGGAGCAACTGGAGCAGGACTTCACCGGTGACGAAGCCGTTGCCGTCTTTATCGAGAGCCTGAAGGCGTCGGATCGAGGCATCATTCGCTGATATGCGCATTGCACTGGTGGCCGGAGAAACGTCCGGAGATATGTTGGGCGCTGGCCTGATCCGTGAATTAAAGCGTCGTTATCCTGAAGCAACGTTCGAGGGCATCGGCGGCCCACTGATGCAAGCTGAAGGCATGA
Source organism: Pseudomonadota bacterium (assembly GCA_036148335.1). Lineage (GTDB taxonomy): Bacteria > Pseudomonadota > Gammaproteobacteria > Pseudomonadales > Oceanobacteraceae > Thalassolituus. The sequence continues at coordinate 1,109 of JAYYHP010000083.1, read as the reverse complement.
CCAGTTTCGTGCCTATGGAGCGTCTGTCTGTCATGGGACTGGTCGAGGTTCTGGGCCGTTTGTTTGAACTGCTTAAGGTTCGTAAAGACCTGGTACGCCGCTGGACGCGTTCTAAGCCGGATGTGTTTATCGGTATCGATGCACCGGATTTTAATCTGGGCCTGGAAGAGAAATTGCGGGCTGCGGGCGTGCGCACCGTACATTACGTTAGCCCCTCAGTCTGGGCCTGGCGCCAGAAGCGCGTACTGAAAATCGAACGCGCCGTTGATCTGATGCTGACTCTGTTTCCGTTTGAAGCTCAGTTCTACGAAAACCACAGTGTTCCGGTGCGTTTTGTCGGTCATCATCTCGCCGATAAAATCCCCTTTGAAACGCCTAAGGTCCCAGCGCGACAAGCGCTGGATATTGAGACAGATCGTCCGACGGTGTGCCTTATGCCAGGCAGCCGAGGCAGTGAAGTCAGCCGCTTAGGGACGTTGTTTCTACAGACCGCCGAAGCCATGCTGGCGAAGCGCCCGGATCTGCAGTTCATTATCCCAACGCCTGGGGTTGAGCGTCGCGATCAGGTCGAGGCGCTGGTGTCCGAGTATCCCAAGCAATTGCCGGTGAAAGTGGTGCTGGGTCAGTCGCAAACCTGCATGGCCGCCGCCGATGTTATTCTGCTGGCGTCTGGTACCGCCACTCTGGAAGCCATGCTGATGAAGCGCCCGATGGTGGTGAGCTACAAGTTAGCGCCACTGACGTACTGGATTCTCAAGCGTTTGGTTACTCAAGAATTTATCTCTTTGCCTAACCTTCTCGCTGGTCGTGAGCTGGTGCCTGAGTTGATTCAACACGAAGCTCAGCCTGACGTATTGGCCGAGGCTCTTCTGACCCGGTTAGAAGACGGCGATGTGGTGCATGAGTTACAAGAAACCTTTCAATTTATTCATCGCCAGCTGCAACGCAATGCTGACGATGAAGCGGCGGATGCCATTCATCAGTTGTTGTCCCAATGAGCACCACCGATTCGCCTGAACTGATCCCAGAAGAAGCCCGCTTAGTCAGTGCCGGTGCCATGTATTGTGGCGTCGACGAAGCGGGAGCCGGACCTTTGTGTGGTGATGTGG
>JAYYHP010000082.1:0-10518 GCA_036148335.1 Pseudomonadota bacterium | reverse complement strand
TGACCGTTATTACAATAACCGGGTCGGTGCCTACAACGATCTGGCATTGAACTTCTATCGCATGGATAACGCCAACGCCGCCATTGAGGCCTACGGTCAGTCACTGCGACTGGCGCCGTACAACGTTGATGCGTTGGTGAATGTCTCGACGCTCTTGTTTGAAGCTCAGCGTTATGAAGAATCACTGAAGTATTTCGATCGCTTTGACCGTCTGGTAGAACGCGATCAGACCGAGCACACTGCACACAGCCTGTGGCTTGGCATCAAATTACTAACCATCTATCAACAGACGCAGCGTACGATTGCGCTGGCCGGTGAGCTGAAACAACGCTACCCGAACTCGAATGAGTACCGTCTCTATCAGGAATCCCTCGCGCAGGTGGATAACCGCTGATGAACAAGAATATGGAAAACCCGATCAAGCGCCGCAAAAGCCGCAAGATCTGGGTCGGTGATGTGCCCGTGGGTGGCGACGCCCCCATTGCTATTCAGACCATGACCAACACCGAAACCACCGACGTGGCCGCGACCGTCGCTCAGATTCAACGAGCGCAGGATGCCGGTGCCGATATCGTACGTGTGTCGGTACCGACCATGGACGCCGCCGAGGCTTTTGGCGAAATCCGTAAGCAGGTCAGCGTACCGCTGGTGTCGGACATCCACTTCGATTACCGCATTGCGTTGCGTGTGGCGGAGCTGGGTGTGGATTGTCTGCGTATTAACCCGGGCAACATTGGTCGTGAAGACCGCGTGCGTGCGGTGGTGGATGCGGCCAAAGATAAGGGCATTCCAATTCGTATTGGCGTCAACGCCGGATCATTGGAAAAAGACCTGCAGAAAAAATACGGCGAGCCGACGCCGGACGCGCTGGTGGAATCCGCCATGCGCCACATCGACATTCTGGATCGTCTGAACTTCCCTGACTTCAAGCTGAGCCTGAAAGCCTCCGATATTTTTATGACGGTGGCCGCTTATAAAAAGATCGCCGATCAGATTGAACAGCCTCTGCACCTCGGCATTACCGAAGCCGGTGGTTTGCGCGGTGGCACGGTGAAATCGTCGATTGGTCTGGGCCTGCTGCTGTGGGAAGGCATCGGCGATACCATTCGTGTGTCTCTGGCGGCCGATCCCATTGAAGAAGTGAAAGTGGGTTGGGACATGCTCAAGTCACTGAAGCTGCGCTCGCGCGGCATTAACTTCATCGCTTGCCCAAGCTGCTCACGTCAGAACTTTGATGTGATCAAAACCATGAATGAGCTGGAGCAACGTGTCGAAGACATTCGTACCGACATGGACGTGGCCGTGATTGGTTGTGTGGTGAATGGTCCGGGTGAAGCAAAAGAAGTGGATCTTGGCCTGACCGGTGGTCAGCCAAACCTGGTTTACATCGACGGTAAGCCCGCCGGTAAGTTGACCAACGACGGTCTGGTAGATGACCTCGAACGCATGATCCGCGAACGTGCCGCGAATCTTGATGAAGAACGCGCCAATCTGATTACCAGCGCGAAGTAAGTAACAGCAGGAACCAGCAAATAATGGCCAAGAAAATTCAGGCAATCCGTGGCATGAACGACATTCTGCCGACCCAGAGCCCGGTCTGGCAGTACCTTGAAGGCACGGTAAAAGACCTGCTGGCGGGTTACGGTTACGACGAAATCCGGATGCCAATCGTAGAACAGACCGCGCTGTTCAAACGCTCCATTGGTGAAGTCACGGACATCGTTGAAAAGGAGATGTACACCTTCGACGATCGTAACGGTGACAGCCTGACGCTGCGCCCGGAAGGAACGGCCAGCTGCGTTCGTGCCTGTGAAGAGCACGGTCTGCTGTACAACCAGACTCAGCGTCTGTGGTACACCGGCCCGATGTTCCGCCACGAGCGTCCACAGAAAGGTCGTTACCGCCAGTTCTACCAGATTGGCGTCGAGACCTTTGGTATGGCTAGCGCCGACATCGATGCCGAACTGATTCTGATGACGGCGCGTTTGTGGCAACAGCTGGGCCTGCAGGACGCCGTCACTCTGCAATTGAATACCTTAGGCAGCAGCGAAGCGCGTGCGCGTTATCGCGATGCTCTGGTCGAGTACCTGTCAGCACGCAAAGACCAGCTCGACGAAGACAGCCGGCGTCGCTTAGAGACCAACCCACTGCGTGTGCTGGACAGCAAAAACCCAGAGACTCAGGCATTGCTGGCCGATGCACCGGAGCTGCACGATTACCTCGACGATGAAAGCCGTGACGACTTCGCCACCTTGCGTCAGGTACTGGACGCCGCGGGCGTCAAGTACGAAATCAATCAGCGACTGGTACGCGGACTCGATTACTACTGCAAAACCGTGTTTGAGTGGGTCACCGACAAACTGGGCGCGCAGGGTACCGTGTGTGCTGGTGGTCGCTACGACGGTCTGGTTGAACAACTGGGTGGTAAGCCAACGCCAGCGGTGGGCTTTGCCATGGGCGTAGAACGCCTTATTCTGTTGCTGGAAACACTGGAATGCATTCCCGCCGAAGTCATGCAGACGGTCGATCTGTACGTCTGTGGCGTCGGCGAAGGCGCGGCTCAGGCAGCTCTGCTGTTGGCTGACCGTCTGCGCAACGACCAGCCGTGGCTGCGCGTTCAAACGCATTGCGGTGGCGGCAGCTTTAAAAGCCAGATGAAAAAAGCCGATAAGAGTGGTGCGCTGTATGCGCTCTTGCTGGGCGAGTCGGAAATCGCCGCAGGCGAAGTCACAGTGAAAGACCTGCGCGGCGGTAGCGAACAACAGACCTTGTCTCAGGATGCTCTGGGACCATGGCTAAAAGATAATATGAACTGAAATGCCTTGGGGGCATCACCTGATGGGCGATGCAGGCAAAGAATAATAACCATCCGGTCGGAGACGAAACGATGAGTGAATTACGTACGGACGAAGAACAAGCAGAATTGATCAAGAAGTGGTGGTCAGAAAACGGCAGCAGTGTAGTAACCACGGTTGCTGTGGCTGTGGCTGGCGTTGTCGGCTGGAACTTCTGGCAGGATCAGAAGCAGGCCACGGGCGAAGCCGCTTCCGCGACTTACTCGCAGCTGGTTCAGCTGGCGGCGCAGGAAAATGACGCCGTTCAGGGCGAAATGCAGACTCTGGCAGAACAGCTGAAAAGTGAATACGCCGACACCGCCTACGCGGACTTCGGTAGCTTGTTTATCGCGCGTCTGGCCGCCGACAACGGCGATTACGATGCCGCGGCCGCCGAGCTGCGTGGCTTGATTGCCAGTGCCGACAGCGAAGCCGTTCGTCAGACCGCAACGGCGCGTCTGGCTGCGGTATTGATTCAACAGGACAAAGCCGATGAAGCATTGGCCGTACTGCCAGAAACCGCAGACGCTGCCTACGCGCCGCAGATTGAAGAAGCCCGCGGTGATGCGCTGTACCTGAAAGGTGAACTGAACAACGCACGCGACGCGTACTTGCGCGCCATGGATGCGGCTCAGACGCTGGGTCAGACCAACACCACGTTACAGCGTAAAATCGATACGCTGGTTGCGGCGGGTGACGCCTGATGAGTGTACGCCACTGGCTGCTTAGCCTGAGTCTGGCTGCGCTGACTGCGTGTTCCGGCCTACAGGAAAAAGGCTTACCGGATGCCAGTGGTGATCTGGACGTCAGCGTTGCCTGGCGTACGCATCTGGGCAAAGGCCCGGGCGTCACCTACACGCGCCTGCGTGCCACTGTCGATGGTGATCGTGTCTACGCGGCCGATACCCAGGGCATTGTGGTGGCGGTGCAATTGTCCAACGGTGACCGCTTATGGACCCGTTATCTTGACCAGCCGATTCTTGGTGGCGTGACTCAGGCGGACGATCAATTATTTGTCAGTCTGCAGGAAGGCTCATTGCTGGCACTGTCGGCGGAGTCCGGCGAAGAACTCTGGCGCACGCAGTTGCCAAGTGAGGCCGTGGCCATGGCCAGTGCCGATGATGATCGCGTGTTTGTTCAGACGGTCGATGGTCGTGTGACGGCCCTCGAGCGCGACACCGGTGCTCAGGCCTGGTCCTATGAAGCGGGCATGCCAGTGTTGTCGGTACGCGGCACAGGCGCTCCTCTGATCACGGATCGTTTGGTCATTACTGGATTTGCCACAGGCAAATTAGTCGCGCTGGACAAAGTCCTGGGCATTCCGCGTTGGGACGTGCGCCTGGGAGTTCCCGACGGTCGTTCCGAGCTGGAGCGTCTGGTGGATGTGGACGGCTCGCCAGTCCAGGACGGTCGCGTGATTTATGCCGCGGCCTACCATGGCAAGCTGGCCTCGGTCAGTGAGATGGGCGAGGTGATCTGGCAGGAAGAAGGCTCAAGCTACACTAGCCCAGAGTTGGCGTTGGGCACTGTTTACCTGACCCTCGACGATGACACGATTCAGTCATACGACGCTCAAAGCGGTGCGCAGGGCTGGCGTCAGTCGGCGTTTCAGGGACGTGGCCTCGGTCAGGTCGTTGCCAGTGACCGTTATCTGGCCGTGGGTGATGAAGAGGGCTATGTTCACTTCATTAACCAGATTGATGGCGATGTCGCCGGACGCATTCTGCTGCGCCCGCGTCCGCTGCACGTGAATTATCCGCACCAGGGGGAGGCCACGAACTGGCGCCTTTCCCGAGGCCGCGATTTTGGTATCCGCAGCACGCTGCTGGACACCGACGCGGGTCTGCTGGTGTACACCAATGCCGGAGAGTTGATCTTACTCGAGCTTGAGTAAGATCGGCCCTCTGCCAACCCGTTTTACCTCTGAGGCCACCTGTTATGGTACCCGTCATTGCTCTGGTCGGACGTCCGAACGTCGGCAAGTCCACCCTGTTTAACCGCCTGACCAAGAGTCGTGATGCACTCGTGGCCGAAATCGCTGGCCTGACCCGTGACCGTAAATACGGTGAGGGTAAAGTCGGTGACCATCCGTTTATCTGTATCGATACCGGCGGTATCAGTGGTCAGGAAGAGGGCATCGATGAAGCCATGGCTGGCCAGAGTTTTCAGGCCATTCAGGAAGCCGACATCGTCTTCTTTCTGGTCGACGTAGGCGCAGGCATTACTGCGGGTGACCGCATGATCGCCGATCACCTGCGCCGCAACGGCAAAGCCGCGTACCTGATTGCGAACAAAATCGACGGCAAAAACCCAGACGTCGTACTGGGTGAGTTCTATGAGCTGGGCATGGGCGAACCTCTGCCTATCGCCGCAGCACATAACCGTGGCATCTCGGCGCTGATTGATTACGTCATGGACGAGCTGCACGAAGAAGAGAAAGTCGAGCAGGAAGAAACCGGTTACTACTACGAAGATGATGAGTCGGAAGAGGCGGTTCAGCATGAAGCGCTGGACATTAAAGGCATCAAAATCGCCGTGGTTGGTCGTCCGAACGTGGGTAAATCCACGCTGGTGAATCGCTTCTTGGGCGAAGAGCGTGTGGTGGTCTATGACGAAGCGGGCACCACTCGTGACAGTATCTACATTCCCTACGAGCGCCACGGTCAGGAATACACTCTGATCGATACCGCTGGGGTACGTCGCCGTAAGAACATCTCCGAGGCGGCTGAGAAGTTTTCTATCATCAAAACGCTGCAGGCCATTCAGGACTGTAACGTCTGTATTCTGGTGCTCGATGCCCGAACCGGCATCGTTGAGCAGGATCTGCACATGTTGAGCTTTGTCCTCAACTCAGGTCGCGCGCTGGTGATTGCCATCAATAAATGGGATGGCATGGATGCTGACGATCGTCAGCGCGTGAAAGACGAGCTGGATCGTCGCTTTAACTTCCTTACCTTTGCCGACATGCACTTTATTTCCGCGCTGCATGGCACGGGTGTTGGTCACCTGTATGAGTCGGTGGACCATGCCTACCAGTCGGCCATGGGCAAGTGGCAGACCAACGTACTGACGCGCATTCTCGAAGACGCCGTGGCTGGCCATCAGCCGCCGATCATTCGCGGTCGTCGTCCTAAGCTGCGTTATGCGCACCAGGGCGGCTCCAACCCACCGCGGATCATTGTGCACGGTAATATGTTGGAGCAGTTACCTGAGGACTATAAGCGTTATCTGGTGAATACTTTCCGTCGCGTGCTCGACATCAAAGGGACGCCGATCCGTTTTGAGTTCCGTCAGGGTGACAATCCCTTCTCCGAGAAGAAGAGCGAAGTGCGCCACTCCAGCAAGCGTCGCGCGCAGGCCGTGGAGCGCACGGAGAACAAGCGTCGTATCAAACGTGAGAAGGCGCGTAAGCAACTCAAGAAGACTTACCGCAAGCCAAACGCCTGAGTCTGGCCTCGCCAGACCTTGCTAGTCTGATTGAGTGACGGCAATATAGCCCTCTCACGTGTTGAAAGTGTCACTTTATGTTGAACGTTGTCGTTGCTGGCTTTCCCGGAGCCCTGTCTTCTGCCATTACCGGCGTGGTGGATATTCTCGCCATGGCGGGGGTGGTGTGGAACACGATTCAGGGGCAGCCACACGAGCGCTTCTTTAATGTGCGCGTGGCCAGCGCCGATGGCGGTACCGTCCGTTGCATCAATGGCGTGGAGTTGGCGTCACACCTGACCTTCGATGAGGTCGAACACACCGATATTCTGATTATTCCCACGCTGGGCGCGCCGATTGAGGAAGTGTTCCAGCGTGAGCACGGCCTGATGCCTTTGTTGCAGCGCGCCGAGGCCGCAGGGTGGGTTATTTGCGGAAACTGCACCGGCAACTTTCTGCTGGCCCAGTCGGGCATTCTTAATGGTCGCTGTGCCACCACCCATTGGGGGTACAAAGAGCAGTTTGAGCAACGCTTTCCCGAGGTACGACTGCAAGCCGATCAATTGATTACCCGCGACGGTGATATCTATTGTGCCGGTGGCGGTCTGGCCTGGTTTGACTTGGCCCTGCACCTGATCGAACGATTCGTCAGCCACGAAGTGGCGGTACAGACGGCCAAGGCCTTTGTGTTTGATTATCGCCGTGACAGCCAGATGTCTTACAGCCTGATGCGTCTGGCCAAGCCTCATAAAGACGATCGCATCGCCGATATTCAGGCCTGGCTCGATGATCACTATGCGGGACGTGTACTGGTCGAGGATCTGGCAGAGCGTTTTGGTATGTCGAAGCGCACGTTGATTCGCCGGTTTAACAGCGCGCTGGGCATGTCTCCAAACGCCTACATTCAAACTGTGCGTATTGAAGCTGCACGCAAGTTGCTCGAAGAAACAGAGCGCACCGTGGACATGGTGATGAATGACGTGGGTTACGAAGACGGGTCCTCGTTCCGTCGTTTATTCCGCAACAAAACTGGCCTGACGCCGACCGAATATCGTCGGCGTTTCAGTCGGCGCCTGTAATGCCTGAGACCACACAGAATCCTCTGATCAAAGGACTCTTGCTGGCCATTGGCTGGCTCAGCGTCGTATTAGGAGTACTGGGTATTTTCCTGCCGGTGCTGCCGACAACGCCCTTTCTGTTGCTTGCGGCGGGTTGCTTTGCCCGGACCTCACCGCGCTTTTATCAATGGCTGGTCGCACATCCTCGCTTAGGTCAGTATTTAGTGTATTACCTGGACGGTAAGGGCATGCCGCTGAAAGCCAAGGTCTACACCTTGTTATTGATGTGGAGCATGTTGTTACTCACCGCCTTTGTGCTGGTGCAACGGCCAATGCTGCACTATCTCCTGCCAGCGATTGGTTTTTGTGTGAGTGTGTACATTCTACGACTGCCAACCATGACGGTGGGTTCTCACTCACTCCCAACGACCGACAAACAGGACACTGACATGCATTTTCTAAGGTCTTTTCTGGCCCGCCACGGTGATTGGATGGCCTGCCTGATTCTGGCGCTGGTATTTGTGCTGGTGCCCGAACTGGATCTGATGGTCAGTAGTTGGTTCTATGATCCGGCGACGCAGCGCTGGTGGGGTGAGGACAGTGCCGTGGCGATCTCCATTTATGGCATTTTTCGTTACCTTCCTTACTTGCTTGTCCCGGTACTCTTGGTGGCTACTGTGTTGGCCGTCGGCCGCTGGGGCATTGATCAGGCCAGCCGTCGGATGATTGTTTTCTTGCTGGTTACTTTGTTGGCGGGGCCGGGCATTCTGGTGCACAGTGTGTTCAAAGAAGGCTTTGATCGGGCGCGCCCTAAGAATGTCGAGCAGTTTGATGGTCATAAGACCTTCACTCCGGCTTTTGTCGTTAGCCAGCACTGTGATCGTGGCTGTAATTCGTTTGTCAGCGGTCATGCGGCCATGGGCTTTTGGTTGATGGCATTTGGTTGGGTGTTTGGCCGTGGCTGGTTCTGGGCGGGTGTGGCTTTGGGCGTGGTGCTAAGTGTGACGCGGATTATTCAGGGCGGGCACTTCGTCAGTGATACCTTATTTGCCGGATTCCTGTGTTATTTCACGTTCCGGGTGGCTGGTGCCTGGATTCTTGATCGTTCACGGCCGCTGGCCTGATTGGGTGTAAATCTGACTGTTTTACACCTGTATATTTACAGAAATATCAGTAAGATAATTGCAAAGGTTCTGACATAGGGATCTTTATCTCCACATTCTAAGCCCGGTGTTTTACCGGGCTTTTTTTTGTCTAGCTTTTAGCCTCTGGCGTCTTATTCCTAATTCTAGTCCCAGCTCCGTTTTATACAGGCGGCTGATTCGGTAAGGACAAAGAGACCGCCATGTCATTGCCTTCGAAAGCACTGAGTACGTATCCGTACGATTCACAAGGGTGGCTGGAGCATGAGATGTGGCATGGTGGCCAACAAAAAAGCCACGCTGGTTTACAGCGTGGCTTTTGTTAGCGCGTGCGTCAGAACGCTTTTAGTGCGGGTGTGAGGGCGCGCTAAAAGCGTTGCGTGAGCTTAGTCTTACTCGGCTTCAATACCAACAATCAGCCAAGACGCATCGTCGACGCTCAGGTCACGTTCGAGGTGCCACAGGTCAAAGATACCGTCTTCGGATTTTTCCAGATCATCCTTGCAACGGCCACGGAAGAGCACGCTGATTTCGCGGCGATCTGCGTGGTTTTCAGCACGAACAATCTCCGCATTCAGATCCAGAATCTCGGTTTGTGGTGGCACCATCAGGCGATCACGCTGTGCCGCCAAGGCGTCAAAGAGCGGGGCGCTGACGTATTCACGAATCAATTCCAGATTGCCGTCGTTCCACGCCGTCTGTACCAGGCGGTAGTGCGACAGTGCACCCTCAATAAAGGCGTCGGCATCAAAGTCTGCGGGCACATCCATGGCCGGTTGCTGATGGTTGAACGCGGCACCAGACGACGGAGTGTCCTGCTCGCTCTGAAAAGCGTGAGCTTCGGTATGAGGCGGATACGTGGCACTGCGGGGTTGCGCTGACGCGCGCGCGGCACTGCCTCTGAGGAGCTTAAACAGCAGGAATGCCAGGCCAGCAAAGAGCAGAATGTCCATGATCTGCAGACCTTCAAACGCGCCACTGCCCAGCAGGTAGGCGAATAAACCACCGGCCAGTAATCCACCCAGCATACCGCCCATCAGACCACCGCTACGACCCGGCTGTGCCTGATCCTGTTTCGCTGGTTGCTTGGTTGGCTGTTGCTTTGCCGGGGCGCTACGGGAAGGCATTGAGAAGCTTTTGCCGAAGCCGCCGCTGCCAAAACGTTTGGCCTGAACTTCGCCCACTAAGGCAAACATCAGGAAGAAAGCAGAGAGGTAGGTAATCCAGGTTTTCATAAATAAGGTCCGCTACAGGTCGCTTCTGTTAATCATTATTGTCGATGATGACGGGTTAGGTGAGCAACCGGCAGTGACTGCCGGTTGCCGTCACTTACATGACACGCATGCCAGGCTGGGCGCCGTCATGGGGTTCAAGCAGGTAGATATCGCTGCCACCCGGGCCGGCGGCCAGCACCATGCCTTCAGACAGTCCAAACTTCATCTTACGTGGAGCAAGGTTAGCCACCATGACGGTCAGTTTCCCTTCCAGATCTTCGGGCTTATACGCCGCTTTGATGCCTGAGAAGACGTTACGGGTTTCGCCGTTACCGATATCCAGTGTCAGTTGCAGCAGCTTGTCGGCGCCTTCTACGTGATCGGCTTTTACAATGCGAGCGATACGCAGATCGACTTTGGCAAAGTCCGGGAACTCAATGGTGTCGGCAATAACTTCGTTGCCGTCTTCGCGAAGCTCTGGCCCTTTGTTTTTAGCCTTCTTCTCTGCTTTTTTGTCCGCTTTCTTTGCTGCGGCCGGAGCAGCACCACCGTTCTCTTTTTCGAGTTCGGTTTTGGTTTCTTCCAGAATCGCAGTGACCTTGTCCATCTCGGCACGGGCCAGCATTGGCTTGAACTTGTTGATCGCATGGCCCGTCAGGATAGTGCGGCGATCTTCCCAGCCCAGCGTTTCCAGATTAAGGAAGGCGGCGGTTTTGTCAGCCAGTTCAGGCAGTACCGGCGACAGGTAAGTCATCAGCTGACGGAACAGGTTAACGGCCACCGAGCAGACCTCGAGCACTTCCTGCTCACGGCCTTCTTCTTTCGACATGGCCCAGGGCGCTTT
>JAYYHP010000081.1:0-2252 GCA_036148335.1 Pseudomonadota bacterium | reverse complement strand
CGTTGCCGACAGATTTGTCCGCCGAGGGCGAAGGCTTGCCGCTGGAATCCACAGAGGCTTTGTTGTCGGACACGGCTGCTCAGCTTGACCTTGAGGGCAGTACATCAGCACTCGATGACCCAAGCCTTATGGTCTCGGACGGTGCCGCTCAAGCGGAATTAAATCGTCTGCAAGGGGCACAGCAGACAAACGCGTCAACGGCAGCCGTTAAAGGACAAGCGAGAGATAGTGATGCTGAGATATTGCCACTCATGGCATCCCAGCAACCCGTGAGCCAGCCGGACAGTGCCGACGATGTACTGCAGATGATTCGCCAGCCACCCGATATGCGAGTGGCGTATCGAACCACGCAAAGTTCGGCCGACGTTAATAGTGAAGGCAATGATCTTATCGACGATCCTTTGGTGCTAATGAATCCGTCGTCGCGTAGTGAGTCCGCTCCGGAGTTGGCAGGCATGATGAGTGACGCTGAGGTACTGGCGCAGCAGAATCAGCAACAACTGGAAAAACGCCTGCAAGCCGAGCAGCAGGCGTTAACGGCGATGCAGCGTCGTCTGGACTCAGCGGCGAGCCTTGATCTTTCGGCTGACACCGATGGTTCATCAGAACTGGCGTCTTTGACGGCGGCGGCAATGGTGAATCAGGGGCAGCATGATGCCCTACAAGATGTTCAGCAAAATGCTCAGCAATATACCCAAAAGAGAGCCCCGCAACTAACGCCACTCGCGGCGGCCATTCGTGATGATGGGACGCCTCGCGCGACCGCACCGACAGCAGAACTAAGCGCCAACGTATCGAGCGATAAGAGCGCCAGTCTGGCGGAATCCGACGCCATGAGTGGTATGCAGATGAATGAGCCGACAGTGGATACGACCGATGCACTGACTGCTGCGCAGGCTCAGCAACAGGCCAGTCAGCCAGTAACCGACAGCACGGCGCTGACGGCGGCGCAGCTGGCGGCAGAACGAGCTGCGATGAGGGCGAATCAAAAACCCGGCATAGAGTCGTCGGCTACTAATCAGCCGGTGAATGTGGCGGGAGCTTCATCAGTGATGTCGGATTCAGCGGAGTTTGTACCGGTAACAGCGGGCAGTGCGGACTTGCGCGGTGGTCGCCCAGAGGGACTGTCATTGGAGGCTCAGCGTCTGGATAACCTCGCCGTAAACGCTGACAACCTGGCACCATCGACGGCACAAACCTCGACGACAACAAGTTCGCAGTCCAGTGCTGGAACACCACTGAGTGCGATGGCAGTAGCAGCAGCACCGTTGGCCGCCACGGATACGGAGGCCGGCATCTACGACCAGGCAGATGCTCAGATTGACGACGTTCAGGAGTTGTCATTACAGCGCCAGTTACGGGAGCGTCTCGATTTCGGTCAGGATCGTCGCGAGTGGGCGCCCGCGCTTGGCAGTCGCTTGGTCACCATGATTGCCGATGACGTTCAGCAGGCACGAATTCATCTGGATCCACCGGAGTTGGGCAGTTTAGAAATCCGTTTGGAAGTCCGACAAGATCAGGCCACGGTTCAGGTGAACGCTCAGCATGCGCAAGTGAAGGACGTCCTCGACGCCAGCGCTCAGCGCCTGCGCGATGCGCTTAATGCCGAAGGCATTGAATTGGCGGACTTTAGCGTGAGCACGCAAAGCGGCCAGTCGCAGCAGGAACAGAACGAATCTGGACAAGGCAGTGGCAGCCGTGACGGTGATGGCGAAGGCGTCATCGCCGATGGCGATACGTCAGAGGCAACTCCGGTGGTCTCCAGCCACAACGGTGTACTGGATACCTTTGCTTGATTTTTAACCATGGTATGAGGGGCTAAGGCATTGGCCCCTTAATCATTGGTTTAGCAAGCGCTGGCTTAGCAGCAACTGATTGACAGCTATCGGCTCAAAAGGAATTGAGCTTGTGTTGGTCAAGGTTGAACAACAGCGTCGGCAACATTAGCGGCGCGCAACGCTTCTGAGTTAGCCCTTATATCCGAGAGGTCGGGTTCGTGACTCCGGCCATGGTGTTGCCTCACATTATTCTCTCGCTGTTTTTTCTACCTTTTCTCTCTACCTTTTCCTTGGCCCCGGCCGGTTGACTGACAGCACCTCTCACTTTTTTCAGCAGCTTCTACACTGAAAGCAGACCTATGTCATGAAGCGACGGTTTTTTGGATAATAAACGTGGCACAGGCATTGCAATCTTGACTGACAGACTGGAGAAATTCTGACATGGCGAAAGAACAGGACCTCAAACTCGAAAAC
>JAYYHP010000080.1:0-3096 GCA_036148335.1 Pseudomonadota bacterium | reverse complement strand
CTCTTCGCTTTTGCGGTTCTCGACGTCTTCTTTCGGCACCACAATTTCGCGCGACTGCATGCCGCGATCACCCTGACGCTCTTCTTGCTGGGTCACTTCGTCCTGACATAAGACCTCGAGCGAACTCTTAGTGATGTCACTGGTCTTTTGCCGCACTTCATTAATCGGTGTGGGCTCAGGAATGGACGGGCTGAAATGGCGCGCAATCACACTCGTGCCCTTCGGGGGATCGGAGGTATTTACCAGCGTCTGCACGCCAAAGGCGTTTTGCAGTTCACCCGCCAAACGGCGGAATTTACGCGCATCCATCTCAGAAAATGACAGCAGCAGCACAAAGAAACACATCAGCAGAGACATCAAGTCTGCGAAGGTCATTACCCAGGCCGGTATCCCATCGGGACAGGGGGGACATTCCTGTTCTTCTTCAGCCATGCGCTACTACTCTTCCGATGCTTCGCGTTTGCCCTCGGCCACATAGGCCTGCAGCATAGATTCGATCACGCGCGGGTTCTGGCCGCTCTGAATCGCCAGCAGGGCGTCAATGATCATGGATTTAAGACGGTCTTCTTCGTCTTTACGTAAGGTCAGTTTGTCGGCAATGGGCAACATCATCATGGTCGCCAGCATGGCGCCATACAGCGTTGTCAGCAGTGCCACCGCCATGGCCGGGCCAATAGCTTTGGGGTCATCCATGTTCGCCAGCATCGCCACCAGACCGATCAGCGTACCGATCATGCCCATGGCTGGGCCGACGTCGCCCATGGATTTAAAAATGGTGATGCCGGTGTCGTGACGTTCACTGGCAAGCTTCATTTCTTTCGAGAGGAGGGTGCGGACAACGTCCGGATCATGGCCGTCGACCAGTAACTGAATGCCCTTGCTTAAGAACTCATCGCTGACTTCTTTGCCTTCCAGAGACAGCAGGCCGCCTTTGCGCGCTAGGCCTGCCAGTTCAACGATTTCACTGATCAGTGCTTCGGGCTTGATGAGCTTAAATGAGAAGGCCTTGGCCGCGACTTTGACGGCACCCAGAAACTGGCTCAGCTCGAATTTCATCATCACCGCAAACATACTGCCGACGACAACGATCAGCAGTGATGGCACGTTCACGAACATCATGATGTCGCCACCCAGAATCATGGCGAAGATGACAATGCCGAAGGCGCCGACGATACCAACTATTGACGCGAGATCCACACTTACTCCTTTCGTTCGAGGGGTCGCTCATGTAACTGAGTGTAGACGCTCCGTCTGGTTCTTCCTGTTACGTCGTAAAAAAAGCCCGTATTGACCCGCGCAGGCCATGGGTTTAGTGTGGCGCCCTTTGCGGGCAGGCGGAGCGCGACCATGACAGACACAACACCAGCATTTGAATTCGAAAACGCATTGGCGGAACTGGAAGCGCTGGTGGCTCGCATGGAAAGCGGCGAACTGTCCCTGGAAGACAGCCTCGCAGCCTTTGAAAAAGGCATTGGCCTGACCCGTCAGTGCCAGCAGGCGCTGACGTCGGCGGAGCAGCGCGTACAGCTGTTGCTGGAGCGCAACGGCCAAAGTGAAGCCCATCCGTTTCACGGAGAGGGTGAATGAACCTGGCCCCCGTACAACAGCGCGTTGCCGATAACATAGAAAAGTCATTGGCGGCGTTAGGGATTGTTGACCCGCGCCTGTCTGAGGCCATGCATTATGGCGTTATGAATGGTGGCAAACGCCTGCGTCCATTTTTGATGTACGCCACCATGGATGCACTGAATGCCCCTCATGCGCTGGCCGATGAAGCCGCCGTGGCCATCGAGATGGTGCACAGCTACAGCCTGGTGCACGATGACTTGCCCGCCATGGACGACGACGACCTGCGCCGCGGCAAACCCACCACTCACATAGCCTTCGACGAAGCGACCGCCATTCTGGCCGGTGATGCGTTATTGAACGGTGCCTATGAAGTACTGGCCGATGCCTCTGGCCTGACCGACAGTCAGCGCCTGCGTTTGATTCGCGGCTTAGGTCGTGCCGCCGGTGCCGCCGGTATGGTCGGTGGTCAGGCCATTGATATTGCCCACGTTGGCAAAGCTATGACGGTGGAGCAACTTGAGCGTATGCATTCGCACAAAACCGGTGCTCTGATTCGGGCAGCGGTGGCCATGGGCGCTGCTTGTGCCTTACCGGAACCTCATGCGGAGTACGAAGCCGCGCTGGACACATATGCTCGTGCCGTGGGCTTGGCGTTTCAGGTACAGGACGACATTCTCGATGTCGAAGGCGATACCGAAACGCTGGGCAAGCAACAAGGTGCGGACCTGGCATTGAATAAGCCGACCTATCCGGCGTTGCTGGGTCTGGATGGAGCCCGCGCACGTGCTGAGGCGCTGGTCGAAGAGGCCTGTGCCGCGCTGGCACCACTGCCCGGAGACACGGCCACGCTGCGATCATTAGCGCAGTACATCATCGCCCGCGACCATTAAGCGGCGGTCAATCCACCCGCGCAGCCGAGTTATGACTACTCATTAGAGGCCTCAGCCGGTAGAATGCGCCTTTCGTTTTTCCCGGCCCCTGCAGATGTTTACAGAGATTCCTCAGCACCGACCAGAGACGCCGTTGTTGGATCAGATTGATTCACCGGCCGACCTGAAGCAACTCAGCGCAGCACAATTGCTGCCACTGAGCCGCGAGCTGCGCGAATACCTGCTCTACAGCGTTGGCCAGTCTGGCGGACATTTTGGTGCAGGCTTGGGCGTGGTCGAACTGACCGTGGCGCTGCATTACGTATTCAATACGCCGGACGATCGTCTGGTGTGGGACGTAGGCCATCAAGCCTATCCACACAAAATCCTCACCGGGCGCCGCGAGCAGTTACCGACAATCCGCACCGCCGAAGGCCCGGCAGCGTTCCCCCTGCGTGACGAAAGTGACTACGACACCTTTGGCGTCGGGCATTCCAGTACGTCGATCAGTGCCGCGTTAGGCATGGCGCTGGCCTTCCGCCAACAGCAGCAGGACCGTCAGTGCGTGGCCATCATTGGCGATGGCGCCATGACCGCCGGTATGGCCTTTGAGGCTCTGAATCATGCCGGGCATGAGAAAGCCAACATGCTGGTGATC
>JAYYHP010000079.1:0-4418 GCA_036148335.1 Pseudomonadota bacterium | reverse complement strand
AGGTAACTGAAGTCTACGTTAGTGAGTTGTTCGACGAATAAATGCATATCGGCTCCGCTTGGCAGGGCGCCGATTATAGAGGAAAGCGGCGCGTTGCGGCAGTGGCTTTTGCTTGGCAATTCTTGACTGGGTACGTTAGTGCCCGGGATGGCAATGCGGGCCAGCACTGCTATGATGGCCGCCTGATTGTTTTTGAGTGTTTGAGGCCAACGTGATCACAAGGCAACCAAGTATCTGGCAACGTTCCACATGGGTTTTGTGTGTGGCTGGAGCGCTGTCGGCGTGCAGTAACAATGATGAAGACACCAGCGCGCTGGTACAGATTAAAGTACAGGCGGGGCAAGAGGATCTGGACAACGCACTGATTCGCCGGGCGACGCTGACAGAAACCGGTGAGCTGGACGAATCCACGCCGGGTGCATTGAACTACAGTGCGTTTGCGACCAATGATGAAGGTCTGGCCAGTGTTCTGATTGATCGCACAGAGATTCTCTACTTTGATGTCTTTGGTCGCGATGATGGCACTTCGGTGACGCAACGGCGCTGTCAGATAGTAGAAGGATGTTCAGACACGGCATTTGGTGCTGACTATGCACAGACGCAAGGGCCCGCCTGGCGTACTTTGGGCGTGGGACTTTCTGAAAACGAACGTATTCGTGTCACGGCCCTGACTGATCTGGCCGTCGCGATTGCCAATGAGTGGGTGTACAGCGAGAGCGACGCTGCCTGGCAGGAAGCGGGGTACGTTTCGCCATTCTCTGTGGTTCAGGCGCATTCGCAGGTGTCACGTTTGTTTGGCATCGATGACATTGCCACTCGCGAGCCAGCCGATTTGTCCCAGCTGAGCGAGTGGCGCTCGGGCACCGGCGATGAGCTGTCGGTGCGTTACGGGGCGATTCTCGCCGCCATGCAATCGTTGGAGCTGCAATACAGCGCCACGCCAGCATTGCCGTATTTAACATCGGCACTGGCGCAGGATGTGGTCACGAATGCGGCCCAGCTCATGCAGCGTGGCGGCACTCAGACGACGTCCTTGTACGACGTGTTTGGTCTCGCGGCGGACAATCTGGCGGCCGTGTCTGTGTCGAACAGTCAATCCGTTGCGTTGCGCGATCGTGTGGTGGCGCAGTTGCGAGCGGATCAGGCCGCGCTGGTCGATGGCGAGCTGACGACTCAGACACCAGCGGCGTTGTCAGCCTTGTTGGGCGGTGATCTTGATGATTATCAGCAGGGGATTGCTCGCGCCAAAGCGTTCGTTAATGAATTGCGCGACGTTGGTACCTCCTTCTTTGAAGATGGCTATCGCGATGAGTTGGATCAGTACGCCGATGTGCTCAAGACCATTGGTGATGACAATGCTGAGGCGTTTGATGCCTTACTGTCCGGTGTTGCTGAACTGGCGGATTTCTATCGCCAGTGTGCGCTGAATGCCGGCTGCCCCAGTGCAGATTCAGGCTGGGCCTGGTATCAGAGCCATACCTTCAATAATGGTGTGCTGGCGTTGAATGGCGGTGCCATGCGCGTGTCTCAGGCCGTGGCAGACGTTAATACTCTGGATGACGAAACAGCACCGACTGCTTCGACCGGCATTGATATTCTGATGTCGGGCGTCCTGGTGGTGGACAACCTGCGTCTGGAGCTGGATCACACCTACGACGATGATGACGTGATCGTCAGCCCGACCGGTGTGCGCGTATTTTATGATGAGGAGGTCTCTGAGCTTCAGGATGACGTAGCAACACCGGCGCGTGGTTATCAGGTGCGTTGGTCGGCCTTTGTTCTGTACAACACCGCAAATGTTGGCAGCGATCTTGAGAACGAGCTGACGGGTAGCGCTAACTTAACCTATGTGGGTGTTGATGATCCGCAAGGTGTGGGGGAACGTCGCTTTAACCTTGCAGAGCTGGTGATCAACTCTCGTATTTCGGACGCCGTTGACGATGAAGTGTCGAGCGATGCGTTCGTCTCTACCTTGTTTGTATCGGCGCAAGCCAATCAGGCCGAAGACTTTTACCCATCGCGCGAGTTTTCATCTTTGAATGCTTTCTTTGATGCACCTGCCGATGCCACCTTTACCGAAGGCTATGTGGCCTCGGATTTGGTGACCTACCAAACGGGATCGGAAGTCATTAACGGGCGTACGGTGCAGTATCTCGATTACTTCGTGGAAGGGGGCGATGATTTCCGCTACCGCTTCTATCCCACCGTGATGCGCGATGATGTCGCCGACAGCGATGGTGATGGCGATACCGACGAGAAAATCGCGACGCATGATTACGAAGCCTGTCTGGTCACTGGCGAGCCGGGCAATGTCACGGTCAGTCGTTGTGAGCCAAAGCGTCGCCTAATAGCCGAGCAGGATCTGCAGTTTGCGCTGAATGAGCTTTGGGAATTGGGCATTTTCTCGCGCCCGGAAGTGCCAGGGCAGGGTGTGTATTTCGTCGAGTTTCCGGTGAATGCGGCGGATGAGTTCGGCTGTTTGAGCCTGCAGACGGTAGGCAGTGGGTCATTGGATGGCACGCTGTATCGCGCAGCGCAGCTTGGACTGAGCAGTGCCCGGGTGACCAGTGAGGTGATCCTGAACTACGATCCGTCTACGACTGAGCCAAAAACGCTGCTCGACGTTCAGGTGTCGGCACCGTATCGCAGTCAGGCGCAGGTTTCTCTGGCGTTATCGCACGATTATAGCGGTGTGGACACCAGCGGCGTGTACCGTGGCACGGGTTCAAACCTCGACCGGTTGGTGTTTGACTACAGCACGGTGAATGACACCGTCGATAGCGCCAGCATCGCCGTGTACAAAGACGGGGTGTCGTTGAGCTTGGCCGATGGTTCGAGTGAAACGGTGGACAGTGAGTTGCTCGCGGGCGGGGACGTTCGCCAGAGCAATGCGCCATTTACCTATCGTGTGAACGAGCGTGGCTTGCTGGACTTGTGTGTGACGGCTAACGTCGCAGAAGGGGATGCGATTGCGCCCATTGAGAGTGCGGTGTTTGCGCTGAACTACCGTGATGTGGTGGTTGGACGCGTCCAGAAAGAGGGCGGTGCCTGGATCATTCGCTACATCGATGGTTCATGGGAGACGCTCAACTGAGTTGAGTGTACGACGCTCGCTCAACGAAAAAGGCACGGGTTTCCGTGCCTTTTTCGTTTCTGCCTCAGAGTTGCCCGTAGGAGATGGGCGACTGAATGTGAACCCGCGTGTCGGGCCTGTGCGCCCCGGCTTGGCCGTGCCAACCCGGTTCTCCGCTGACCCCCTCCGGAATCGAGAGAATCTCCCCTCCATTTGCCAGAAAGTTCTGAACATCCACGTCAATCTGTGCCTGGCGTTCGGCACTCGTGATTAACTCTTTCTTCTGTTTTGCACCTTTTCTCGAAGCCATGGGTTACCTCCAATGGGTTTCTGGTCAAGAACGGGGCGGCCAAGCTCCATGTGCATTATAGTCTTTGTTGTATATGTGTTGTATAGGTTTTGTATTGTATTTAAGCGTAAAGATGACCGCTGCGCCGGTGGTGTGCAGTCGCTAGGTAACTAAGGTATACTCCCGGCCCTATTTTTTACGTTCAACGGCGCTGCCGCGTGAACTTCATGGACATGCAGTACTGCTGCGACCAACCAAAGTTGAGGCTAAACAATGACAGAATACGTTCAGAAGGGTGGACTCCAGATCGCCCAGGAGCTGTACGATTTCATCAACGACAAAGCAATGCCAGGCACTGGTATTGAACAAGATGCGTTCTGGGCGAGCTTTGATGCGATCGCCAATGAACTGGCGCCAAAGAACAAGGCGCTGCTGGCTAAGCGTGATGATCTGCAGGCCAAAATCGACGCTTACCACACTGAGCGCAAAGGTCAGCCTCACAACGCCGCTGAATACAAAGCATTCCTGCAGGAAATTGGTTACCTGCTGCCAGAAGGCGACGACTTCGAAGCGACTACTGCTAACGTTGAGCCAGAAATCGGCCAGATGGCGGGTCCACAGCTGGTAGTACCAGTAATGAACGCTCGTTTCGCTCTGAACGCAGCGAACGCGCGTTGGGGCTCTCTGTACGACGCTCTGTACGGCACTAACGTTATCTCTGAAGAAGGTGGCGCTGAGAAAGGTAAAGGTTACAACAAAGTACGTGGTGACAAAGTTATCGCCTACGCTCGTAACTTCCTGAACGATTCTGCCCCTCTGGCGGCTGGCGATCACGCCGACAGCACTAAGTACGCTATCGAAGGCGGCAAGCTGGTTGTTACTCTGAAAGACGGTAGCACCACTGGTCTGAAAGACGAAGCTCAGCTGGTTGGTTTCAATGGTGACGCAGCCGCTCCAACGGCGGTACTGCTGGTTAACAACGGCCTGCACTTCGAAATTCAGATCGATGCAACCAGCCCAATCGGTTCTACTGACGCTGCTGGCGTAAAAGACGTT
>JAYYHP010000078.1:0-2044 GCA_036148335.1 Pseudomonadota bacterium | reverse complement strand
ATACCGCATCGTATTTTTGAATCAGCGTACGTCGGGTAATTTCAGTCGGGTGGGCGGTCAACACGAGCTCAATGTTGGCGGCCGCGATCTTATCGGTCAGCGCCTGCCCCTGAATGCCCGCCTCGTCCAGGCGCAACAATAAACGGGTGAACATGCTATCAACGTTATCGCGTAAGAAATCCGACCGGCGCCAGCTCACGCCGTGCTGTTGTTCAGCGATGTTGGCCAGGTTTAAGAATTGATTGAATCCACGGACCACCGGTACCAACCGGTCATCGGGCAGATCACGTAATAAGGTCAGCAGCTTTTCATGTTCCGCTTCATCACCGGTGCGGGCGCGCTTCGCTTGTTGGCGAATACTTTCGATCTGCGCCAGCGTATCGGCTCCCAGATGGGAATGAATGGTATCCCCCAGGGCGTTGCCCAACATGCGAACTTTGTCTCGCAACAACGCATCAAGCTCTTCCATTACGCCTTCCTTATATAAAAGTGGACTCTTTCCAGTGTGCGCAAAAACTGGCGAAACACAAGTCAGACCCGCAACAGAGGAGATCAAGCTCAGGCTAGCGCTCTAATCCAACTGCCAATGTTTCCAGAAAATGCGGAAAAACGATGAAACTTTTGTCATAACTTATAGACCAACTGAACAAGGTCACCAGCGCTACGCTGTGGCAGTCCGACGTAGCAGAAAAAGCTCTGCACCTCGGAACAACACAACAGCGATAACACCTCTGCACCGTAATACAGGAGCAACTCATGAAAGTTTCAAAGTTGATGTCTCATTGGGAAGAGGCCTTTGGCACTGAACTCACCAAGCATCAGTATGAATTACCGCTGGCCGTCAACGATGCGGCGCGCCTTGAGGCCTTGGCCGAATTATTTCCTGCCATGACCAAAGAGCAGATTCTGCGCGACCTGGTCTCGTCGGCATTGGATGAGCTGGCGTCTGGCTTCCCTTATGTGGCTGGTGAAAAGGTGGTAGCGGAAGATGAGGAAGGCTATCCCCTGTATGAAGATGTCGGTATGACGCCACGCTTTTTAGAACTGGCGCGTAAGCATCTGGAGACACTGGCGGAAGAACGTCACTGACGGGCGTTGACTGCGTCAGGTCAAATAGCACCGGGCAAAAAATGAGAAGGCACTGGGCAAGTCGCGCTGTCAACGCATGGTGTTCAGATAAACCTGGCGTTGCGCCAGGCTTCAAAGTTTTTTAAGCGTGGCTTATTCAGTATCACGCAACTGGCGCTTGGCGGCATTCCAGGCCTCATCCATTTCTTCCAGCGACACCGCTCCCCAACCGCCTTTGGACTGCGCGTCTGCTTCGACCAGTGCGAAGCGTTGGGTGAAGCGCTGATTCGTACCACGCAAAGCGTTTTCCGGATTAATTTTCTGGTGACGAGCAAGGTTAACCACAGCAAACAATAAATCGCCGATTTCTTTCTCAAGCGCCTCACGATTCCCGGCGTGTAATTCTTCCAGCACTTCGTCCAGTTCTTCGCGAATCTTGCCCACCACGCCCACAGTATCCGGCCAGTCAAAGCCGACGGAAGAGGCTTTTTTCTGTAATTTTGCAGCGCGGCTCAGTGCCGGTAGGCTCACTGGCACGTCGTCCAGCAAACGTGTTGGTTCATCATTGGGGTGCACGGCCTTTTCTTCCTGCTTGATCGACTCCCAACGCTGGCTGATGGCCGCATCGTCCAGCACCTCATCCACGCGGCGACGACTCTCGAGCGTGCCCTCAGGAAAGACATGAGGATGACGGCGAATCAGTTTTTGCACTAAACGATCAATAATCGAATCGAGCGTGAAACGCCCGCTTTCTTTGCCCATCTGACCGTAAAAAATCACCTGAAATAACAGGTCGCCTAATTCCTCTTCGAGATGCGGCCAGTCCTGCCGCTCAATGGCATCCGCCACTTCGTAAGCTTCTTCCAGCGTGTGCGGCAACACGGACGCAAAGTCCTGCTTCAGATCCCACGGACAGCCCGTCTCGGGGTCACGCAGGCGGGCCATCAATTCGGTCAGGTCATGGATGGTATACACG
>JAYYHP010000077.1:0-6474 GCA_036148335.1 Pseudomonadota bacterium | reverse complement strand
ATTGGGTGTTACGTGAGGGCCAGCATGCGACCCGTCTCTCCGATCTGGATGTGACGGCCGACAACGTGGCGAAAGTTCAGCAGGCGTTTCGTTTGCAACCGGTGGTGGAAGGCCGTGATCTTAAGAGTCAGGTGGCTCTGAGTTGGTTAGGCAGCCCGGCGGGATTCAATACCCGAACGCTGGATGGCGATGTGACCTTGCGTATCAGTAAGGGCAAGGTGAATGCCGAAGGCGCGGCGGCACTGAAAGCCTTTGGCGCCTTGAATTTTAATTCTCTGTTCCGTCGTCTGCGCCTCGACTTCTCCGATCTGGTGGGCTCGGGCATGGCCTTTGATGTGATGAAAGGCTCAGCACACATTGAGCAGGGTATGTTTACCTTCACTGAGCCGCTGACGGTGGACGGACCGGGCGGTAAGTTCCTGACCTCCGGCAGCAGCGATCTGAATCTGGAAACGCTGGATATGAAACTGGCGGTGACCTTCCCTGTGACGGGGACCTTACCGCTGGTGGCGGTGATTGCCGGGTTTGCACCGCCGGTGGCGGCGTCGATTTACGTGACTGAGCGTTTAATCGGCGATGAGCTGGAGCGCTTTACCAGCGCCAGTTACAGCATTACCGGGACCTGGACGGAACCGCAGGCGAAACTGAATAAGGCGTTTGATAACAGCGTTGAAGGCAAAACCAATCGTGGTTTCCTTGACCGGGTGCTGAGTATTTTCGGCCTTGGGGGGGACTAACGAATGACAACGGCGGAGCCACTGACTCAAACAACTTCCGCAACTTCCCGACCAGCAATGCTGGCCGTTATTCAGTGCAATAGCGGCGCGAATACGCAAGCCAATCAGGCGCAGTTGTCGGCGCTGATGGCTAAGGCGGCGGGACAGGGGGCGAAGTTGCTGCTCTTGCCCGAAATGTGCCTGAACATGGATGGCCGTCAGTACGCTGCCATGGCGGAGGATGTCTCTTTGCTGGACTGGTGCTCGGCTCAGGCACGCGAGCACGGTGTCTGGCTGATCATGGGCGCCATGCCGCAACCGTCACCGGACGGCGATCCTCGAGTGCGCTCCGCCTGCTTGGTATTCAATGATCAGGGGGAACAGGTTGCCCGGTACGACAAAATTCATTTGTTTGATGTCGATGTCGGCGATCGTCAGGGGCAGTATCGCGAGTCCGAGCGGTTTGCTCCCGGACATGAGTGGGTCGTGGTCGAGACGCCGTACGGCAAGGTGGGCTTGAGTATCTGTTTTGATCTGCGCTTTCCTGAGCAGTTTCAGGCGTTGGTGAATGCTGGCGCAGAGATTCTGGTGGTGCCGGCGGCCTTCACGTATCGCACCGGTGCTGCTCATTGGGAAGTACTACTGCGTGCCCGCGCCATTGAAACTCAGTGCATTGTGATGGCGGCGAATCAATGCGGCTGGCACGATGAAACGCGCCAGACCTGGGGCCATTCAATGATCATTGATGCTTGGGGAGACTGTCTGGGCACCTTAGCGGAGGCGCCCGACGTGCTGGTGGCTGAGGTCGATCTGGCTGAGATCGCTGCGCGCCGACGGGCCATGCCTCTTAAGCGTTGATTCTCAAACGCTGACTGGCGCCTATTCGTTGAAAACCACAGGCGCTCAGTCGTGAGCGCTGTCGATGTCTTTAATCAGTTGAAACAACTTCTTGAACGCCACGCCCGGCTTGGGCGGCTCGGTCTGCATCTCTTTTTGTGCATTGCGCACCAGATTGCGTAGCTGTTGGCGGTCAGTCTCTGGGTAGGTATCGATGAAGGCGTTCATGGCTTTGCCATCATCAATCAGGCGCGTACGCCACTGTTCCAGTTGACGCATACGACGGTTAAACGCTTCGCTGGATGGATCCAGCATATCAATGGCGTGCTGAATGGCGTCGATGTCTTCACTACGCATCAGCTTACCGACGTACTGAAAATGACGGCGACGAGCTTCGTGTTTTTTAATCCGGCGGCTTTCTTCCAGCGCCGCCATCAGTACGTCGGTAATCGGCAGGTCTGCCCATTTCGCGGTTGGCAGATCACACAGGGTTTCGCCCATTTCCTGAAAGCGGTGCATTTCCCGCTTCATTTCCGTTTTACTGACGTATTCGATGTCGTCGTCTTCGTGAGTCATATCAGGCTCCGGTCAGAGGTAGAACAAGGTGGCCAGGCCGAGAAACGACAGAAAGCCAATCACATCGGTGACTGTGGTTAACACCACGCCACCGGCCAGCGCAGGATCAATGCCCCGCGCTTTCAGTATCAGGGGCAGTGCGGCGCCGGTAACGGCGGCCACAAGCAAATTAATAATGATCGCGGCACCAATAATGGCCGCGATGCCGGGGTCGTTAAACCAGAGTAGGGTAATGATGGCGATGACGCCTGCCCATAACACGCCATTAATGGCGGCCACGATGATTTCCCGGTTAAACAACCAGCGGAAGTTGGCGGCGGACAGGTGTCCGACGGCCTGCCCCCGAATCACCAGCGTCAGTACCTGGCTGCCGGCGATGCCGCCCATGCTGGCAACGATCGGCATTAATACCGCCAGTGCCACGACCTGCTCGATGGTTTTATCAAATAAACCGATCACGGCTGAGGCCGCCAAGGCAGTGAGCAGGTTAATGCCCAGCCATACAGCACGACGGCGGCTGGTTTTCAGTGCCGGGGCAAAGGTGTCTTCTTCTTCGTCCAGACCTACCGAGCTCATCAGGGAGTGGTCAGCGGTGTCCCGGATCACGTCAACCACGTCATCAATGGTGATACGGCCGATGAGTTTGCCATCGGCGTCGACCACGGGCGCCGAGACCAGATCGTGACGTTCAAACAGCTTGGCCACGTCGGTGTCTTGCAGGGTAGCAGGAATCACCCGAGCGTCGGTGGTCATGACTTCACGCACGGTTTGGTTCGGATCACTGACTAATAACTTGTTGATGGTCAGGATGCCGATGAATTCGTTGTTCCGGTTTACTACCAGCAGGTTGTCGGTCATTTCCGGTAGGGTGGCGTGACGGCGCAGATAACGCATGACCACTTCCAGCGTAATGTCTGGACGGATGGTCACGGTGTCGGTGTTCATCAGACCACCGGCGCTGTCTTCCGGGTAACCCAGTACGGCTTCCAGACGCTCACGATCCTGATGGTCCATGGCGTCCAGTACTTCCTGAGTCACACGCTCAGGCAGCTGCTGGAGTATGTCGGCTACGTCATCGGCGTCGAGGTCGGAGGTCAGGTCGACCAGTTCTTCGGCGCTCAGATCCGACAGGAAGTGCGCCTGAAGCTCTTCACTCAGGTATTGAAGGACTTCACCCTCGAGGTCTTTGTCGACCAGATCCCAGAGCACTTTACGCGCTTTGGGAGGCGACGACTCGATCAGGTGGGCAATATCTGCCGGCGCCAGACCTGAGTTGAGGATGCGTTCGACTTTGCTCAGGGCACCACTTTCCAGGGCAGCAGTAAGGCTGTGGAGTTTTGCTTTGGCCTTTTCAGTGTGCTGTGCCATGGGAGATGCCTGACTCAGGGTGAATTAATCGCAGAATTCTAGCTTGAATAGACCACTGATACCACGAAAGTACTCGCAGAAAATGCCCTAGGAAGTTGTTTTTCGGGGGTTATTAGAAGGTTATTTAGAAGGTTACTGGGAAGGTTATCTGGGGGAGGCTATTCGTCTTCGTCAAAGCGACGATTAATCAGATCACGAATGGCATCCATGGCGGCGGTTTCGTCGCTGCCCTCGCAGGTGACGTCCAACTCAGTGCCTTTGCTGGCGGCCAGCATCATGACCGACATAATGCTTTTGCAGTCGACCATACGACCGCTGTGCCCGACTTGGATCTGGCTGGAGAATCCTGAGGCAGTCGAGACCAGTTTGGCGGCGGCACGGGCATGTAGGCCAAGCTTGTTAATAATGAGCAGGGTGTCGCGGGTCATACGTCGGCCTTTGGCAGGGCAGCAGCGCGTGCCAGTTCGCGGTGGCGGATCTGTACGTTGCTGTACGCTTGTTGAAATTCGGCGGCCAGTTGCTCGGCCAGGTACACCGATCTATGTTGCCCGCCGGTGCAGCCGACGGCAATAGTCATGTAACTGCGGTTGGCGTCAATCAGGTGACCCACCCATTGTTTCAGGAAGCCGCTGATCGACGCCTGCATGTCGTGCACTACGCTGTGGCTACTCAGAAAACTCTGCACTTCAGGATCGAGCCCGGTCAGGCTGCGCAATGAAATGTCCCAGAACGGGTTGGGCAGATGGCGCACGTCAAACACGTAATCGGCATCCACCGGAATTCCGTGTTTAAACCCAAACGACTGAAACAGAATCGACATATCGCCGGTAGGCTTCTCAACGACGCGAAGGCGAATCAGGCTGCGCAATTCGTGCACGGACATGTGGGTAGTGTCTAAGGTCATGTCGGCCATGTTGGCGACCGGAGAGAGCAAGGCTTTTTCGCGGTCGATGGCTTCGGCCAGCGACAGTTCGTGATTGGTCAGCGGGTGTTTACGTCGTGTGGCGCTGAAGCGCTGCAGCAACACCTGCTCGGAGGCATCCAGATACACGACATCGAGCTGATATTGCTCGTTAGGCAGACTGAGCAGAATCTGATCGATCGGGTCGCCACCGGTGGAGAGGTTGCGAGCGTCAATACTCACTGCCACCTGGGTCAGTTTGTCGTCGGCTTCGGCTTGCTCTGCCAGTGCGGGCAGCAAGCCAATCGGGAGGTTATCAATGCAATAGAAGCCCAGGTCTTCAAGCACGTGCAAGGCGCTGGATTTGCCTGATCCGGATCTTCCGCTGATGACTACCAGGCGCATTGAGCACTCTCCTTGGTGGTGTCAGTCTCGCTCAGCGATGGCGCGCTGGTAAAACTGATGGGCGTTAGGGGCATTGCGCAGTGAAGTCCGGTATTCCTCCTGGCTGAAGTTGCTCGCCAGGGTTGCAAGAATTTGCAGGTGTTCGTCGGTGGCTTCTTCCGGGACTAACAATGCGAATACCAGATCAACGGGCTTGCCGTCGATGGCGTCGTAATCGATTGGGTCTTGCAAGCGTAGCAGAATGCCAATGGCCTGCTGACATTGCAGTAACCGGCAGTGAGGAATGGCAATGCCTTCCCCGATGCCGGTACTGCCCATGCGCTCACGGCTGAGCAATCGCTCGTAAATATCGTCTGCGGAGGCGTCGCCCAACTGCTCGGCGACCAGAGCCGCCAGCTGCTCCAGTAACTTCTTTTTACTGGAGACCGCCACGTCGGCAATGGCTCGCTCCGGCGACAGGATATCTTCGATGCGAAGCGTCATAAGATCAGCCTTGTCCGTGTTGGCGAGCGACCAGCTTTTCTTTGTGTTTCAGAACCTGACGGTCCAGCTTGTCGACCATCTGATCGATGGCGGTGTACATGTCTTCGTTTTCTGCTTTTGCGTGCAGGTCGTGGCCAGTGATGTGAATGGTGGCCTCGGCCGTCTGGCGATCTTTAACGACCGTCAGAGTGACTTGTCCGGTGGTGATGGTATCGATATGACGTGTCAGCTTCGACATTTTGTCTTCGACGTGTGCCTGCATGGCTTCTGTGACTTCTACATGGTGACCACTGATATTGATTTGCATGCCAAGTCTCCTTATGTGTACTGGCGGGGGCGTAATTCAGATGAGCTGTTTGCGCTCATTCGACGGCGGAATCATCATGGCCTCACGATACTTGGCCACGGTCCGGCGTGCGACTTTGATGCCTTTCTCTCCCAGCATAGTGGCAATTTTGTTGTCACTGAGGGGTTTGCGAGCGTTTTCTTCGGCAATCAATTTTTTAATCATGGCGCGGATGGCGGTGGATGAGCATTCACCACCACTGTCCGTACTCACATGACTCGAGAAGAAGTACTTTAGTTCAAAAATGCCACGTGGCGTGTGCATGTATTTTTGCGTGGTAACCCGCGAGATCGTGGATTCATGCATGCCAACGGCTTCGGCAATATCATGCAATACCAGAGGTTTCATGCCCTCGTCACCCTGTTCGAAGAAATCGATCTGGAATTCCACGATTTTGGTGGCCACTTTGAGCAATGTCTCGTTGCGGCTTTGCAGGCTTTTGATAAACCAGCGGGCCTCCTGAAGATTGTCTTTCAGGAAGGTATTGTCAGCACTGTTGTCTGAACGACGAATTAAGGCCGCGTAATCGGCATTAACGCGTAATTTAGGGGCGATGTCCGGGTTTAGCTCGACGCGCCATTCGTCGCGGATCTGTCGGACCAACACATCGGGGATCACATACTCGGACTCTTCCGAAGCGATGCCAGAACCTGGTTTTGGATTCAGCTCTTTGATCAGGCGTAAGACAGCTTTGAGGTCGTCTTCTTTTAATTTGGTGCGACGCATGAGCGTCTGGTAATCACGGCTACCCAGCAGATCAATATGATCGCGGATAACCAGACGGGCTTCGACCAACCATGGCGTGCCGTCGGGAAGCTGGTGCAATTGCAGTAATAAACATT
>JAYYHP010000076.1:0-9027 GCA_036148335.1 Pseudomonadota bacterium | reverse complement strand
CGCTCCATCATCGGACGTTTTCTCGAACATACGCGTGTGTATTACTTTTTGAACGGCGGCAAGGATGAAATCTACGCAGGCAGCGCCGATTTAATGGAGCGTAATTTATTGCGCCGGGTAGAAACCGCATTTCCGGTTGAGTCGAATAAGCTCAAAGATCGCATGAAAGCTGAGCTGGAAATCTATATGAAGGACAACACTCAGGCCTGGATTTTACAGCCCGATGGCAGTTATGTGAGGGCTCAGCCGGGACCTGATGATGAACCAGTGACGGCTCAGAGCTGGTTGCTGGAGCGCTTAGCGGCGAGCAGTGGTACCGCCAATGGCGGTGCCGTAAGCGGTGCTTAATCCGGTGCTTATTCCGGAATGCCTTCGATGGTTAACGTCAGTCCCGCCTGCGCTTGCAGTTCAACCTCATTAAATAAATCCCCCAACGTCAGTGGGTGATCGGTCAGCCAGCCGTCCTCAAAGGACAGGGTCAGATGGTCGTCGTCCACACTGAGTGTGGGCACAGGGACGGGGTAGGCCTCGCGCGAATGATTTAATACGACGGCCAGTCGCAACAGACGTACCAGCCATACGGCCGCCGGTTGCTGTCGGGCGGGCAGCTGTTGCAGGTCCTGCAGGCGAAGTTTACGGCGATGTTGGCGTACCAAGGTGGCCAATAGCAGTTGGCCGGGGCGGGTAAAGCCGGGCATATCGGCGTATTGCAGCAAATAGGCGCCGTGTTTATGGAACCCGCTGTGGGCGATGCTTAAGCCGATTTCATGCACGCATGCGGCCCAGCCCAGCCATTGGCCCAGCTCGGGGCGCGTCCCGAGGGTAGGGTAAATTTGTTGATACATGGCGCGAGCCATCTGGTCGACGCGCTGTGCTTGCTCGGTATCCACATGAAAGCGTGCCTGCATTGAGGATAAGGTGCGCGTGCGCACGTCCTGATGTTGCTCGCGGCCAATCAGATCCCAAAGCGCGCCTTCGCGTAGGGCACCGTCGGAATAGCGCATGTGGCGGATACGCAGGGTACGGAACACGGCGGTCAGAATCGCCAGACCACCGATAAACACCTGACGGCGATCGGGTTTCACGCCCTCGAGGTCCACCTCATCCAGCGTGTCGTAATTGAGGCAATGTGCCACCAGAGTGTCGAGTGCCTCGGCGGTGATGCCTTCCTGCCCCCAGCCATTAGCAATAATCGCCCCTTCGACCGCGCGAATGGTGCCGGACGAACCGATTTCAGCCTGCCAGCCCAGCGTCAGATACTGGGTTTTAATGTTCATTAATTCCTGCGTCGCTGCCGCAACAGCGCGTTGGAACTGAGTGCGGGTGATGCGGCCATCGGCGAAAAAGCGCTTAGTAAAAGAGACGCACCCCATGTGCAGTGATTCCAGTGCTTTGGCATCAAAGCCTTCACCGATAATAAATTCGGTGCTGCCGCCGCCGATATCTACAACTAACCGCTGGCCGGTATCGGCTTGGGTGTGGGCGACGCCCAGATAGATCAGTCGGGCTTCTTCGCGCCCGGCAATGACTTCGATCGGGTAGCCAAGTACCGCCTCGGCTTTATCAATGAAAACCTGACGATTGCGGGCGGCGCGCAGGGCGTTGGTAGCGAAGACGACTACCCGGCTTGGGTCCATGCCTTGCAGGCGTTGCCCGAATTGGGCGAGACAGGCGACGCCGCGTTCGATGGCGTCGTCACTGAGGTGGCCGGCGGCATTTAAGCCCGCCGCCAGCTGAACTTTTTCGCCGCGACGTTCCAGCGTGCGTATTTCACCCTGAAGCTCTTCTGCGATCATCATATGAAAACTGTTGGAGCCGAGGTCGACGGCAGCGATGCGACGGGACATTACGTCCGCGACAGAGGCGTCAGTCATAGAAAAGGTTCCTGAAACTCATTGTTTGAATATGCACGCCGACATAGCGGACGTCCAGTCGAATAATCCGATTGATTCCGGCCTGATGCGGCGTACAATAACGTTTCTTATCACATGCCTATCGCAGGGGACCCTCATGAGCGATCACATTCTTACCGTAACTGACGATTCTTTTGACACTGACGTACTGGGCTCAGACGTGCCTGTACTGGTGGATTTCTGGGCAGAATGGTGTGGCCCATGCAAGATGATCGCTCCGGTTCTGGAAGAAATCGCTGAAGATTACGCGGGCAAGCTGAAAATCGCTAAGCTGAACATCGACCAGAACGAAGGCACTGCGCCTAAGTTTGGTATCCGCAGCATTCCAACCCTGATCCTGTTCAAAAACGGCAACGCCGAAGCCACCAAAATTGGTGCAATGAGCAAATCAGAGCTGTCTGCCTTCATCGAACAGGCACTCTAAGCCTGACGCTGAACAGCACCGATCAGGACAAATCGCCGATCGGTGCTGGACAACCCCCCACTATCTGTCTATATTGACCTTGCAACATTGAACACGGGCCATCGCCCAGCACTTCTCTGATGCCCTCCTTGGCCATTCCGCCGAGCTTCTCCGATCTAGCATCGACGTCAATTCAAACAACACAATCAACAACTCCGCAT
Source organism: Pseudomonadota bacterium (assembly GCA_036148335.1). Taxonomy (GTDB): domain Bacteria; phylum Pseudomonadota; class Gammaproteobacteria; order Pseudomonadales; family Oceanobacteraceae; genus Thalassolituus. The sequence goes on along the minus strand of JAYYHP010000076.1, from coordinate 6,490 downwards.
CTATGAATCTTTCAGACCTGAAACTCAAATCCGTACCCGAGTTGCTCAAAATCGCCGGTGATATGGGTATTGAACACGTTAGCCGTACCCGTAAGCAGGACATTATCTTTGCGATCCTGAAAACCCACGCAAAAAGCGGTGAAGACATTTACGGCGACGGCGTTCTGGAAATCCTTCAGGACGGTTTCGGGTTCTTGCGTAGTGCCAACAGTTCCTACCTGGCCGGGCCAGACGATATTTACGTCTCACCTAGCCAGATCCGTCGCTTTAACCTGCGTAAGGGCGACAAAATCTCTGGAAAAATTCGTCCGCCAAAAGACAACGAGCGTTACTTCGCGCTGCTGAAAGTCAGCGAGATTAATGACGACAAACCAGAGAACGCAAAAAACAAAGTTCTGTTTGAAAACCTGACGCCGCTGTTCCCGAATGAGCGCCTGTCTCTGGAAGCCGGTAACGGTTCGACCGAAGACCTGTCATCCCGTGTGCTGGATCTGGTTGCGCCAATCGGTAAAGGTCAGCGTGGTCTGATCGTTGCACCACCGAAAGCCGGTAAAACCATGCTGCTGCAGACCATTGCGCAGTCAATTACCCGTAACAATCCCGAGTGTGAGCTGATCGTACTGCTGATCGACGAGCGTCCGGAAGAAGTGACCGAAATGAAGCGTTCTGTGCGCGGTGAAGTCGTGGCGTCGACCTTCGATGAGCCGCCAGCGCGTCACGTTCAGGTGGCTGAAATGGTCATCGAAAAAGCCAAGCGTCTGGTTGAGCACAAGCGCGACGTCGTCATCCTGCTCGACTCCATTACGCGTCTGGCCCGTGCTTACAACACCGTGATTCCTTCCTCCGGTAAGGTACTGACCGGTGGTGTCGATGCTAACGCGCTGGAAAAACCAAAGCGTTTCTTTGGTGCCGCTCGTAACATCGAAGAAGGTGGCTCGCTGACCATCATCGCCACTGCGCTGGTGGATACTGGCTCTAAGATGGACGAAGTGATCTTCGAAGAATTTAAAGGTACGGGTAACCAGGAACTGCACCTCGACCGTAAAATCGCCGAGAAGCGCATTTACCCAGCGATCAACATCCGTCGCTCAGGTACCCGCCGTGAAGACATGCTGTTTAACGAAGCGGATCTGCAGCGTCTGTGGATTCTGCGTCGTCTGTTGGCCGAAATGGAAGACGTACAGGGCATCGAGTTCCTGCTCGATAAACTGCGTCAGACCAAGACCAACGATGAGTTCTTCGACTCAATGCGCAAAGGAAAATAATTCCGGCACGCATCCAATAAAAACGCCCGCTCAGGTTCGCCTCAGCGGGCGTTTTTGATTTGACCTGTTTATTTTTGCGCTGTTACTCAGACAAGTTGAATTGGGTGAGTGTTCTCAGTGCGAATCAGCTATATTTGCTTTCGACGTTTTCAATCACATCATTAGCGACCCGCAGGCTTTCCAGCAGGTCGAGCAGGTTGTAATCGAGGTTCACGTTCAGGTGGGTCGCTTGTCCGTCAAAGAAATCCGGATTATTGCCTTCAAATTGCAGCGCCAGATTTAACTGCCCATCCGGTTGATAACGCACGCCGGTGCGTAACTGGTCGTAATGAAAACTCTGTAGCAGTTGCATCGCCATGCCGACGCTTTGGTCGGCACTGGCCAAGGCTTCGGCGCTGGCGTCCTGGTACTTCACTGTGCCGCCGGGGTCGCGGGCAAATAAATTGCCGCCGGGTACCATCGGGCCGTCGGCGGTGAGGACAATGGGCAGCATGCCATCGAGAAGCCCGGTCGCTTTAATCCCTGCGCTTTCTTCAATGGCCGCGATCTGGCTCAGTTGCAGGTGATCCAGACGAATACCAAAGGCGTTCACCTCTTTGCGACTGTCGTAAGTAATGCTTGGCGCATAAACGCGCCCCCCAAGAAGGTCGGTATGTATCTCATGCACCTGCAACACAAAGTGGCTGAGGTCGCCCGGTACGCGGGTTTGGGTTCGTGCTAAGAGGTTGGTCAGTGCAATACCGCTGTCGAGGGAGTCGCCGGATACCTGAGCGTCTATCAGATACTCACCCTGCTGTTGTCGCAGCGCCAGCATGGCATGCCAGCCATCGAAGGTCAGGCTGTTGTCGTAAATAGCGCCAACATTATCTGCGCGCAGCATCAGATCGGGGGTGACCTGCCACTGCTCGTCGGTCAGTTGCCAGTCGATCCAGCCCTGGCCGGACAGTTGCCCGTTTAAGAGCTGCAGGCTGGTCAGGCTTTCCATTTTCATCAGCCCCAGAGCCATCCAATCGAGGTCGGCATCTGCCAGGTGCCATTGGGCCTGACCTTTCTGCGTCAGCAGGTGGTGTTGTACCTGACCTCGAATCGGGATTTCACCATTGGCGATCTGGATGGAGACTTGTGCCCGCAGCTGTTCCAGTTGCAGCGATTCCAGTTGCAGCGATTCATTGGCGTCCTGACTTGGCTGAGCATCCAGTGCGACATGCGCCTGCACACTGACGTCCGGAATGGGCCAGATGTCCCAGTCTGAGTCGTTCAGGCGCAATGACACATCGCAGCCGCGTGCCAGCGTGGCGTGCAAGGCGTCCAGTTTCCAGATGCCACTTGGGCAGGTCACTGATGACGCTCCGACACGCAAGGTCGCCATGGGATCACTCTGGCGCACGGTGATGGGCGCCAATGTCAGTGTTAAGGCCGATGCCTGAATTTCATCCGGATTATGCACGTTTCCTTGCAAGCGTAAGTCACGCAACAGCGTGGCGCGATACTGCGCGGCCTGCCAGCCCTGATAATCGCCGACCCGGCTCAGCAGCTGGAAGCCATCGTCGCTCTGAGTGAGCCAGTCGCCATTGCTCAGCAGCTGCAGGTTCAGTGTGCCACTCACATCACTGTGCAGATCCGGTAATTCAGATGACGCTGCTGAGGCAGGCTGAGATGACTGATCGTAATCGAGGCGTAATGGCAGAGAGACTGCCAAGGCGGTTTGATTCTGTTTAGTTTGATCCGGCTCGGTTTGATCCGGCTTGGTTTGATCCGGCTTGGTTTGATCAGTGAGAGACAATGCCATCAGGCGCTGTGGCCACAGCTCGATGTTTGGTGTGATCGCCAGTTGCGAGCGACTGATGCCATCCAGTGTGCTGGTTGCCTCGCCAGTAAGCGTGCACTTACTGACGTCGTTGTCGCAGTGTGCGTTGATGTGACTGGCGGCATTATTGAAGTGCCATGGACTGCCATCGACGCGCAGGGTGCCCGTCAATTCCTGATAAGACAGCTGAGCCTGCCAGTCAGCCCCCGCAGTATGGCGTAGCTCAAGGTTAGCCGCAGTGGCGTTGAGACGCAGATCGGGACTGATATCGATAGCACCGAGACGCAACTCACCGCGACCGTCGAGGGACAATTGTTGTGGCCATTGTGCCTGATTGGGGCTGTCGGCCGTCAGGCTCATTACCAGGTGTTCGCCGTTCAATGGCAGGTCGCGCAGGGCTGGTACTTGAGCTTGCAGTTGCTGCAAGTCGCTTTCCAGTCGCAATCGCAGGTGCGTGATATCGCTGCTTTGCTGCCATTCGGCCCATAACTGCGCGAATAGGTGTTCGTTCTGGCTGAGCATCAGCGTCAGCGCTTGCCCCGGCGGCATGGATGCAGGGCCTTCAACCTCATGATTCAGTTGTGCCAGTACACTGACGGCACCGGGAATGCCATCCAGCGTGGCGTTACCCTGAACCATCCAGACATCGTTGTCGCCGCTGCCGTGCAGGTCGAGGGAGACTTGCTCGTGATGCAACTCGAAGCGGTCAATCTGCAAGGTCTGTACGGGTAATGACAGCACGTCTGCCAACATCGGCAGCTCAATGCGTTGGCTCAACTCAGGTGGGCTCGTGGTCGCGGTTCGGTGCTGGGCTGGCGACACGGGATCTTGCTCGGCCTCACTGAAGAGGGTTTGCAGGTGGCCGATATGAAGGTGCTGGGCCTGACCGCGAATAAGATCCGACCAGCGATATTCGAGCGTGGTGTCGTCAATGATGACCACCGTGCCTTCTGCCGGTATCAGGGTCAGGTGTTCCAGATGCAAAGAGCCGCGTTTGATCTGCCCCAGGCGCACGACACTGCCGGGGCCAACCAGAGTGTCTAACATGGGTGGCAGGGCATGGTTCAGGACTGGCGTGATGGCGGCGTACAGGGCACCAAAGAGACCGAGGATCAGTGCCAGAGTGATGAGCAGAACGAGCAGCAGGCGTCGTCCCCAACGCCGGAAAGACGAGTGACTTACCTGTGCGCTCGACTCTGTCATCAGAAGATCTAACCGGGCTTAGCGGCGCTGAGTTTCAACACCGTTTTGCGTGCCCAGTAACAGCACATCGGCGCCGCGCAGGGCGAACAGGCCGTTGGTGATGACGCCGGTAATCTGGTTGATTTTGCTTTCCAGCTCCATCGGCGAGGCGATACGCAGATTGTGTACGTCGAGAATGTGGCCGCCGTTGTCGGTTACCACGCCCTCGCGCCAGATAGGATCGCCGCCGAGTTTCACCAGCTCACGGGCCACGTGTGAGCGTGCCATGGGGATCACTTCGACCGGCAGTGGGAATTCTCCCAGCAAAGGCACAACCTTGCTTTCGTCAGCCACGCAGATAAACGTACGGGCAACGGCCGCGACGATTTTTTCGCGGGTCAGTGCCGCACCGCCGCCTTTGATCATTTCCAGGCGCTCGTTAATTTCATCGGCACCATCGATGTAGAAATCCATGCCCGGTACTGAGTTCAGGTCGTATACCGGAATACCGTGATTGCGCAGGCGCTCAGCGGAGGCCTCAGAGCTGGCAACGGCGCCGTCAAACAGGTGCTTGATCTTCGCCAGTGCATCAATAAAGCAATTGGCGGTGGAGCCCGTGCCGACACCAATAATGCTTTTGTCTTCGATATCGGGAAGGATGTAATCCACGGCGGCCTGGCCGACGGCCTGCTTGAGTTCGTCCTGGTTCATAATGAGATTTCCGGTGAGAAGCTTTCGGGGAATTATAAGGCCTCATGCGCTACAATGCGCCCTCACTCGGCATTTTTTGCACGCCGGTGATGAGATTAAATGCCTGGATGACCTGTATGTTAAACGAGTATCTGAAAAAGATTCTGACCGCCCGTGTGTATGACGTGGCCATTGAATCCCCATGCCACACCGCGACCTTCCTCAGTGAGCGACTGGGCAATCAGATTTGGCTGAAGCGTGAAGATGAGCAGCCGGTGTACTCGTTCAAGATTCGCGGCGCCTACAACAAGGTGGTGCAGTTATCCGAGGAAGAAAAGGCCAAGGGCGTGATAGCGGCCTCCGCCGGCAATCATGCACAGGGGCTGGCGTTGGCCGCCAAAGAGCTGGGGATTAAAGCGGTGATTGTGATGCCGCGCACCACGCCAGAAATCAAAGTGAAGTCAGTGAAAGCTCGCGGTGCGCGCGTGATTTTGCATGGCGATGCTTTTGATGACGCCTTCGCGTATTCGCAAAAACTGGTCGACGAAAAAGGCTACACCTACATCCACCCGTACGATGACCCAGACACCATTGCCGGACAAGGCACGGTGGCCATGGAGATTCTGCGACAGATGCCAATGCTGCCGGATGCGGTGTTTATTCCCGTTGGCGGCGGTGGTCTGGTGGCGGGCATGGCAGCCTACATTAAAGCGTTGGCGCCGGAAGTCCGTGTGATCGGCGTCGAGAGCTCCGAGTCGGCCTGTCTGGCTGCTGCCATGGCGGCGGGTCGTCGGGTGACCTTGCCTGAAGTCGGCATTTTCGCCGATGGGGTGGCCGTGGCTCAGATCGGTAAAAATACCTGGCAGGTATGCAAAGACTACGTCGATGAAGTCATTACCTGTACTCCGGACGAAATCTGCGCTGCCATCAAAGACGCCTTCGACGACACCCGTGCGGTGTGTGAACCTGCAGGCGCCTTAGCGGTAGCCGGGCTGAAAAAATACGTTGAGCGTGAACAGTGCGAAGAACAGAATCTGGTGGCCATCCTCAGTGGCGCCAACGTGAACTTTGACCGCTTGCGCTACATCTCGGAAGTCGCGGAAATCGGTGAAGGCCGTGAAGTGATTCTGGCCGTCACTATTCCGGAAGAGCCGGGCAGCTTTCAGCGTTTCTGTGGCTTGCTGGGTAAATCGCCCATTACCGAATTCAATTACCGTTATGGCGACGACCACGCCGCGCAGATTTATGTCGGGGTAAAAGTCGCGGATGAACCGAATTCACGTGCTGAGTTAGTGTCATCGCTGGAACGCAGTGGCTACGCTTTAATGGACATCAGCGACGACGAGGTCGCCAAGTACCATATTCGTCACATGGTCGGCGGTCATGCGCCAGCCAGCGTCGATGACGAGCTGGTGTACCGCTTTGAATTCCCCGAGCGCCCGGGCGCTTTGCTGAATTTCCTGCGTAAGCTGGGCAAGCGCTTTAATATTTCTTTGTTCCATTACCGCAACCATGGCGCGGCGTACGGTCGTGTTCTGGTGGGCTT
>JAYYHP010000075.1:0-7699 GCA_036148335.1 Pseudomonadota bacterium | reverse complement strand
CCCCAACGCCAGATGATTTTGCGTGTCTTCCGCCAGGCTGGATGCCTGACGCTCAAGCCCTAGCATCTGTCGCTGCAACGAGGCCCCTTGCGATACCAGAAATTTCCCTGCCGCCGTCAACTGTGCGCCAGCACTGCCTCGAATCAACACCGAATACCCCAAACGGCTCTCAAGGCGATCAATGCGACGAGACAAGGTCGGTTGCGACATGCTCAAGCCCAGCGCGGCTTCACTGAGGCTGCCCCGCTGTCCAATCACTTCCAGGATATGTAAGTCCGAGATATCCAATTATGCGCGCTCCAGATGCTTCATCCAGCCATCTTCCTGCCCTGGCTCCGGGAGAATTTCACCGCCCTCCATGGCCCAGGTTGCCGGGATGTCCGTTAATTCAATAGCTACCTGCGATGGCTCAATTAACAACAGGTCGCTGATGGACTGACGCAATGAGTTGGCAATTCTGGTGTTGGCATCGGATGCTTCGCGCAGGCGTACCACACCACTGATGTGGCACTCCGTAATTCCTTTCAGTGACACACCGTCTTGAATGATGACGTTAACAAAATGTTCGGGCGCATCGGTCTCGCCACAGTGGGCTGACACAATGGCGCCAGCAATCTGTTCACGATCTTTCTGGTCTAACCGCTCACGTGCGGCAAGCGTGTACAAAGGCATAACGCCTCCTCTCTGTTCATCGTGTGCTATTCGAGTGTTAGTCCAGCGCGTATTCCGCTAATCCGGTTCGCGCTCGGCTCGTGACGAGGCGACCCAGCGTTTTCAGCACGAAGGCCAATCGCGCCATCGGGCTCAGACGCATTAATAATGAACGCTGCACCGGGTTAAAGGTGGCACTGTCGAGCCCGGCAATCATCAGGTCGCGGTCGTCCTGCCCCATGGCAAGCCACAAATCGTTGACCGCACGCAACAAGGTATTTCTGACCTTCTCTGAGGTACCGTCCGGCAGGATCAAGGAAACCGACACCAGTCCCGAAGATTCACGCGCCCGAAACGCCTGCTCGGCCTTTAGTCGACACCACAGCATCATGGGCTTGCGTCCTTCGTTGAACGGTTTAAGAACGCTCTGTAAGCCTTGCTGCAGTTGCTGTCGCTGAGCCAGTGTCAGTCGACCCTCTGGATACATACAGTTAATTCGCACGATCGCCTCGCTGTCCAAGTTGTGATCATTACGAATAGGTTACCCTTAATATTAAGCCTTGCTATTCAATTTTGTTGCACCGACTCTAATTATCCGAATAGGCCACCCAGTCACTTATGCGTATTGTGCAGTTAATGCTCAGGAGACATGCCATGACTGCAACAGCGCCCGACACGGCCACCAAACTAGCTACAAATGCAAGTAGCTCAACCGCCGATGAATCACAAAGAGACACCACCAACCCTGCCAACAATCGCGCGGGCACCGGTTATGAGAACAACGACAGACAGCAGCTCAGCAGCCAGTTAGAGATGCTAAAATCAGCGTTTAATACCGACACCACGCCAACGGCGAGCACCCGTCTGAATCGCCTGTCGCGCTTGCATCATGCGCTGAAAACGCACCAGAACGAGTTATTAGCGGCACTTAAAAAGGATTACGGTAGCCGCAGTGACGCTGACACTCTGGTTGCCGAAATTTATGCACTGGCTTCCTGCATCCATTATCACCAAAAGCACGTGCGCCGCTGGATGAAACCTGAAAAGCGTAAGGTTCCCATGCACCTGCAACCGGGTCGCGCCGAAGTGCATTACCAGCCCGTAGGCGTGGTCGGTATCGTTGTACCGTGGAACTTCCCGGTTTATTTGGCTTTTGCTCCGCTGGTCACCGCACTGGCTGCTGGCAATCTGGCGATGATCAAAACCTCAGAATTCGCCCCTGAAACCTCCCGGGTAATGGCAACGATGATTGGCTCGGTATTCAACGAGCATGAAGTGCTGGTCGTCGAAGGAGATGTCGACACGGCCGTGGCGTTTACCCAGCTACCGTTCGATCATCTGGTCTTTACAGGCGCCACCAGCGTAGCCACCCATGTCATGAGTGCCGCTGCTAAACACCTGACTCCGGTCACGTTAGAACTGGGCGGCAAATCGCCAGCCATTATTCACCCGGACTATTCGGTAACCGACGCTGCTGAGCACATCGTCTTCGGTAAGGCCATTAACGCCGGGCAAGTCTGTGTATCACCGGATTATGTGCTGGTGCATGAATCCCAGGAGCAAGCGCTGCACGACGCCATGGCCAGCGCCTTTAAGCGTCGTTACCCAACGCTAAGCAACAACGAGGATTACACCGCCATCATCAACGATCGCCATGCACAGCGACTGCAAGGCTTGGTGGAAGATGCCGAAGCGTTAGGGGCTCAGGTCACTGCCTTATGGCCCGATAACGAAAAACATCAGGAAGCAGCTCACGCTGACCGCCCACTGCGCAAGCGACCCCTGACGCTCATCCGTCAGACCAACAATGATATGCGAGTCATGAATGAGGAGATCTTTGGGCCTCTTTTGCCCATCGTCACCTACAAAACCCTCGATGAAGCCATTGCCTACGTCAATCAGCGTGAGCGACCACTGGCGCTGTACTACTTTGACCACAAGCGTCAGCGCGGTGATGACATGATTCGCCGTACGCTCTCTGGAGGCGTATGCATTAACGAGTGCATGACGCACATCTCAGTCGATGACATGCCGTTTGGTGGCGTCGGTCCCTCGGGGATGGGGCACTATCACGGAGTAGAAGGCTTCCGCCGCTTCAGCCACACCCGCAGTGTGCTGCGCCGAGGCCGTTTCAATATGACGCAAATGATCGGAGCCCCCCGCGACACGCTCAACTGGCGCCTGTTCAAATACTTTCAGGCCCGGCGACTTGGTTTGTAATGGGCGTTAACAGCTAAGGGCAATACAGGTACAATCGCCGCCCGAAATCATCCAACTTCAGGCGGCGCAGGTATCCCCATGACAGATCAGCACACTCCCACTCCCGTGAGCGAAGGCGAAGCCATTGAGACCAATGGCAAAGTCGGATTTGTGTCACTGGGCTGCCCGAAGGCATTGGTGGACTCCGAGCGCATTCTGACTCAGCTTAAACTCGACGGTTATAACGTCGTCAACAGCTACGGCGATGCCGACGTGGTGGTGGTAAATACCTGCGGCTTTATCGACGATGCTAAGCAAGAATCGCTGGATGCCATCAACGAAGCCATGAACGAAAATGGCAAAGTCATCGTCACCGGCTGCATGGGTAAAGGCGCAGATGCGGAGCTGATCAAAGAAAAGAACCCCGGCGTTCTGGCAGTGACCGGCCCACAGGCCTACGAAGAAGTCATGACCGCCGTACACGAGTGGTCGCCCAAGCAGACCGAGCACAACCCATTTACGGACCTGGTGCCGCCTCAGGGTGTCAAACTGACTCCACGCCATTACTCCTATCTGAAAATTTCAGAAGGCTGTAACCACAGCTGTACCTTCTGCATCATTCCCGACATGCGCGGCAAGCACGTCAGCCGCCCAGTGGGTGACGTATTGGAGGAAGCTAAGCGCCTCGTTGATGCAGGCACCAAAGAACTGCTGGTCATCTCGCAGGATACTTCAGCGTACGGTGTCGACCTCAAATACCGCACTGGTTTCTGGGATGGTAAGCCGGTCAAAGCCAAGCTGCTCGACCTGTGTCAGGAGCTGGGCAAAATGGGCGTTTGGGTGCGCCTGCATTACGTTTACCCGTACCCGCATGTGGACGATGTGATTCCACTCATGGCCGAAGGCAAGATCCTGCCGTACCTGGATATTCCATTCCAGCAAGCCAGCCCACGTATTATGAAATTAATGAAGCGACCAGCGCACGCTGAAAACACGTTGGCGCGTATTAAGAAATGGCGCGAAATCTGCCCAGAACTGGTACTGCGCTCGACCTTTGTGGTGGGCTTCCCGGGGGAAACCGAAGAAGACTTCCAGACGCTGCTGGACTGGCTGGAAGAAGCCGAGCTCGACCGTGTGGGTTGCTTTAAATACAGCCCGGTGGAAGGCGCCAAAGCCAACGACCTGCCCGACCATGTACCGGAAGACATTCAGCAGGAACGCCACGACCGCTTTATGCAAAAAGCGCAGGAAATCAGCACGCGCAAACTGGCTCGTCGAGTGGGCACCCGCATGACCATATTGATTGATGAAGTCGATGAAGAAGGCGCTATTGGCCGCACGATTGCCGATGCCCCGAACATCGATGGCATGGTGTACCTCAATGAATTCTTCGACTGCCAGCCTGGAGACTTTGTTGAAGTAGAGATCGAGCACTCGGACGAGTACGACCTGTGGGGCTCACCGGTAAGCGCTTGATGGTTAGAATGGACCCCCGCCTTCGCGGGGGTGACATGATTAGGGTACAGCCGTATATGCTCAGTCGTTCCCGCGAAGGCAGGAACCCAGTGCAACGCTGATTAACCAGCGATTACCGTATCTAAATCTTCCTGCGATGGCATAAACCAGTACGAGCCCGTATGACAGTCGCTGTAATCCATCATGGCATCGGTCACGTTATCGCCCTTCCCCATCATGCTATCGATAACATGCTCAAAGCGATCCATGGCGCACGCAAACGCTAGGAAGTACAACCCTTTGTCTGCACCACCGCCATACGGCGTACCGCGACGGTACATTTTCATTGGCTGATCATCCACATCGATATCGGTACGCCCAACGTGCGAGTCGGGCGGCAGCGCCGCACCTTCTAGTTCGATGTTGGTTTCTTTCGTGCGTCCAATCACGGCTTCTTGCGCCGGAATACTCAGCGCATCAAATTCTTTCAGCTTGTGAGTCCAGCGCTGGCCCAGTACAAAACTGCCGCCAGCCCCTGCTTCACCGTCTGGAATCAACGCGGCCGCGCGTTTCTTTTCATCCGTTTTCGGGTTGCCGGTGCCATCAACGAACCCTGTCAGAATGCGTGCATCGGCGGCTTTAAATCCTTCAAGATCCAACGTCAGCGTCGCGACTGATTCAAATGCCTGAGTGACCTGCACCACAGCGGCCATCACTTCGGCACGGTCTTCACCCACCACCCAGACAAACAGGTCGCTTTGGGTACCTGGCATGGCGTGGCCTTTCACAGACGATAACGAAGAGAAATCGTGCAGCCCTTCAGGCGTCCAGCCCGGTCCCAGTCGTTGCCACACGGCGTGACTGAATGCCACGAGTACGTGCGCACTACCAGATGCTGCAGTCGCACTCGCGAGTGCCTGGCGCAGCTCCGTATCGGTGGCGTTTGCTACTTTGTATTCGAGATATTGAGCGCTACGACCCGGTTCATTGAACAGGCCGGTCTGACTACGTGGCATAACCTTCTCTCCTCATCACAGTGGCATTAATAATACCACTGCAATGAGCCGCTGCTAACCGTCGATGGAGCTGCGAGCAGGAGTGCATGCCTTAGATGTGCACGACTAATGCGTCGATAGCAATTCGTGCACAGCAAGTACTCAAAAAATTGAAAATGAAAACCGTTTATATTGCTTTCTCGAGGTATTCTCGCGCCCAAGTGCGAAAACGCTCAGGTGGCATAGCACGACCAAACAGGAAGCCCTGCGCACAGCCGCAACCCATATCTTTAAGAAGTTCTAATTGCGCCTTATTTTCAACGCCTTCGGCGGTTACGCTCAGCTTCAACACATCGCAGAGAGCAAAAATGGCGCGGCAGATTTCAACGTCACTTTCATCATGTGGAAGATCATCCACAAAACTTCGGTCAATTTTCACGCGATCAAACGGTAGGGTTTTTAAGCGGCTCAAAGAAGAATACCCAGTACCAAAATCATCAATGGCAAAACGTACACCTAACTCACGTAGCTGATCTAACTGCGGCTTAACGTGAGTATTATTCTGGATGGCGGTTTCAGTAATCTCCAACTCAATACACTTGGCGGGTACCTCGTGTTTCTGAATGATTCTTTTCACCGTCATTGGAAAGTTTTTATCACTTAGCTGGCGCGCCGAAACATTCACCGATACCACCAGACTGCTGAGGCCAGACTGATGCCATTCTTTCAGTGCACGACAACTCTGCTCCAGCACTTGCGCACCCAGCTCGAGAATCACGTTGCTCTGCTCAGCGATGGGAATAAAACGCTCTGGTGGAATCACGCCCATGTCATTGCTGTACCAACGGCACAAAGCTTCGGCACCGTAAATACTATTGGTGCGAACATTAATCAGAGGCTGAAACTCAACACAGATTTCCTGATTATTCAGTGCTCCTTTCATATTACGTTCAATACGACTTTTTTCGTTGGACTCAACAGCCAGTCGGTCGTCATAAAACTTGTAGCAATTTTTTCCGCGCTCTTTGGCATAGAACAGTGCGGTATCCGCGGCCGTAATCAAGCTATCCTGACTGCTGCCCTGCTCGGAGATGGCAATGCCAATACTGGCCGAAACTTCCACCACTTCCATACTCAATGGAATGGGCTTGGCAATCGCTGTCAGCAGCTTTTCAGCCATGCTTTGCAAGCCGCTCTCCTGATCGATTTTCGGTACGATGATCACAAACTCATCGCCACCAACGCGAGTGACTATATCTTCCTCACGGACCGAGCTGACAAATCGTTCGGCGATGATTTGTAACAAACGATCTCCTTCCGCGTGCCCCAACGTATCGTTAATTAATTTAAAACCATCAAGGTCGATATAGAGGGCGGCGACTGAATAATTTTTTTCATTCGCTTCACGTAATGCATCGCTCAGCATACGTTCAAGATGGACGCGGTTTCCCACACCAGTTAGAGAATCCAGATACGCCATTTTGGCCAGACTTTTTTCGGCACGACGCAGTTCTCCAATATCAGAGACGGTAAATACATAATTCAATAGCGTGCCATGGTCATCAAAGACGCCAGCGACGTGCTCCCAGGCAGGAAAGCGCTGACCGTCGCGCGTATGACAGGCAACCTCACCACTCCAGAACGGCGAACCGCCCTCTTTCAGGCGTGGTGAAAACTGATCGCTGTTGCGTCGAGCATGAAGAAACTCGTCCGGGTCACGCCCCATGACTTCCTCTGGCGTGTATCCGGTAATCCGCTCAAATGCTGGATTTACCGAGATGACTTGTCGATCACTGTTGGTGATGATGATGGCTTCAGAAATGGCTTCAAACACCACTTGAGTCTGCCGTAATCGTTTTTGTCTCTGGTGCTCGTCCTCCACATCACGCGCCACCCCGACGACTTTTTTACCGCCCTGTGCCTGTGAGGTTACGGTGGCAAATATTTCGATATGACGTGCGTCGTTGTCTTTTCCTGAGGCCATTAATACACGTGTGTGTACCCGCCCGTGTTGCTCAAGTTCATCCAAAATATATTGGCGATCGTCTTCTGCCAGTGACGCAATAATGTCATCAATGTCGTTGGTTAACTGCGGTGGAGAATCAGCGTCGTCGGGGATGCCTAATTTCCGCCCTTCTGGTTGCCACTCCCACGCCATCATATGAGCCGCCTCCAACGCTAAACGCAGACGATGATCACTCTTACGCACTCTGACATCCGAGGCATGCTTCGCCAACGCCACCTGAATTGCGGCATCTAATTCGCGCTGATCGTACGGTTTAATCAGATAACCATAAGGCATAGATTGCCCGGCTTTTTCTATGATGGACCGGTCGGAATACGCCGTCAGAAAAATCACTGGCACATCAAAATCGCGCAAGATGACGTCCGCAGCCACC
>JAYYHP010000074.1:0-2457 GCA_036148335.1 Pseudomonadota bacterium | reverse complement strand
GCGGAAGAGCGAGCAGAAGTGGAAGCTAAGGTTCGCAAAGAAATGCTGGAGATCTTCTACTCCCGCAATATGCCATAAGCCCGTTGGCATTCGCCGTGTGCCAACCCCGGCACGCGGCATAATTTTCGAATTCTCTGATTTATACCTTTCCCTTTTCTTCCTTGTTTGCACGCTACGCCGTGGAAGCTTGACTTTAATAAAGCGAGGTCAGAAAAGCCAGGTCAGAGATGCATACGTCTTTGGGAGTGCTGTCTCAATGAGGTCTGACACCGTCTTTAGCGGCGGCGAACCGGATAGACAGGAATACGAATGGCCTCTTGTTTGAGGCGTCTTGCACGAACTTCACGTAACAGACAGCTGGTCAATCCACCGGCCAGAATGGCGGCACTCAAAATGGCGTAGGTCAGGAGCATCACAGCACCTCCTTTTTCAAGCGACATTCCTTTAAGCCTAGAACACATCCGTGTGTTTGCCAGTGAACCAGTGCCGTTTTTAACCGTTTGTCGCGCAGATGATCTTAAAGCCGTCTTGCTGCACCATGACCTCAGCGCTGCGGAAGGCATTCGCCGCCCACTCTTCGTAAGGCAGGTGGCGGTTGGCAACAATCCAGAGTTGACCATCGGCGGTCAGATGGCGGCTGGCCTCCCTCAGGAGGCGCTCAGCAAAGTCATAATCCGTGCGCTTGCCCTGGTGAAAAGGCGGGTTGCAGAATATAAAGTCAAAACGCCCTTCGATATTGCTCAGGCCGTCGCTGGAGATGATATCTACTGGCAGGTTCAGTCGCGCACTGTTGAGTTGGCAACTGCGCAGTGCCATAGCATCCACGTCGGCAAGCGTTACTTTTAGGGCATTGTTCTTGTGCTTCATGGTCAGGCCGATAATGCCTGATCCCGCACCCACATCGAGTAGGCTGCCGTTACCGGGGGCTGGGACATGCTCCAACAGGAGTGCCGTACCGCGGTCGACCTTGCCGTGCCCGAAGACGCCCGGCAGCGTCATCAGTGTCAGTTCACCGGCCTGACAAGACGAGGCGTAGCGAAGCCAATTTGGTGATTCTTGATTGTCCGGGAGTGTTGCGTGCCAGAGGCTGCAATGACGGGCGCTGTCCATCTTAGTACAGACATCGGCAATGCCTTTCAGTGCATTTTTAATGCTCTTACCGCCAGCATCGTTAGCGCCAACGATAAAGCACTCATCGACCACATGGCTGAGCATGGTGACTAAGGCTTGTGCGGCGGCTTTGGCTTTCGGCCAGAGCAGGACGACGCGACGGCCGCTTAACGCCTGAATGTCAGGCACTCCGTAATCGACGCGGTCATCCAACGCTTGGTAGCTGTTGGCGGTCAACAGGTCGGACGTCATGATCCGCACTTGTTGGTCGCGGACCAAAGGCAACCAGCCGTTGGGCAGGTCGGCCTGATTACCGAGAATGGTGGTGTCGGCAGTCAGTAAATCAGGGTGTCGCATGAGCAACTCACAGACGTTGCTCATTCACTCAGCCCTTCCAGTACGTCGCGCACGGTCAGGGCGTCCTGTTGTGGGTCACCAGTCAGGGCAACCAGTCCACGCTGGCGGAGTTTACCGGCCTGAGAGGCTTGTTGGCCGGTACAGAAGATCAGTTGCCCGGTTTCCGCAGCCAGTGTTTGTAGGGCCTGCAGTTGGCCATCTTCTGGGGACGATGCAACCCCCAGTACCGCGCCTTGCCAGTGTTGCTGGCGAATCAATGCTGAAATCTCGCTCGGTGTGGCCAGGCCAGCCAAGCGAATCAGGCGAATACCAAACTGTTTTAACATCACACCCAGTAACAGCAATTCGAGGTCATCGTCGTAGACGGTGTTGGCCAGAACCAGGTTGGCCTTGGGGGCCGTGTCGCTGACGTCGCTCAGGCGCGCGCTCAGGCGCCCTTGCAGAAAGCCACCAAAGAACTGCATACGCGCTGCGCCCAGAGGCTCAGTAATCTGTTCGCGCAATTGCTGATGAAGTGGCAACAGCAGAAAGCGCAGGGTGATATCCACTGGGAAGAAGTTAGTGACTTCTTCCATGATGCGGTGAATTTCCTGATCGTCGAAAGTCTGTACCGCACTTGCCAGGCGGCCACGATACTGTGACCACTGAGATGGCTGAGCGCCTGTCTGCATCAGTTCGGGCTCAGGGGCACCGTCTTCCAGCATGACCTTAGCTTGCGAAATGGGGATGCCACGCTGGAGCAGGGCAACAACCTTGCGAATCAGTTGGATGTCCGCCTCGGTGTAGAGACGATGGCCTTTGGCCGTGCGCTTGGGGGTAATGAGCCCATAACGTCGTTCCCAGGCACGCAGGGTAATGGCATTGACCCCGGTTTCATTGGAGACGACCCTGATGGGGTAGTAGGCGGCCTGAGGCTCAGCAGACGTCATGACTAATACTTATTCCGGGTCTGTACAAAACAGTCCAAATTCTATAAGTAGTTGTACATAA
>JAYYHP010000073.1:0-4694 GCA_036148335.1 Pseudomonadota bacterium | reverse complement strand
TTATTATTTTTATTTCTTCACAACACTATATAGCGGCCGGAAATAAATAGCCAGCCACTCAACGAACACTTGGTCAGAAGAAAAGGCCAGCCTCGAGTTGGGCTTCTTCTGTCATCATGTCGCGGCTCCAGGGCGGATCGAAGACCAATTCCACTTCGACAACAGTGACATTCGGTACTTTCGCGACACGATATTTCACGTCTGAGATCAACACTGGCCCCATTCCGCACGTCGGCGCGGTGAGCGTCATGCGAATGTGTACCTGCCCTTCATTGATCTCAATGCCATAAATCAGGCCAAGATCCAGCAGATTGATCGGGATTTCCGGATCAAAGATGGTTCTCAGTGCCTGACGAACCTGATCTTCACGAACGATATTGTCGTCGTGGGCTTCAAACACAATCTCTTCGGCTTCCAGACCCAGTGCCGCTGCATCGGTGCCATCCACTCGCATCATGTTGCCGTTGACGGTCACGGTGTAGTTACCACCGAGTGCCTGATTAATGGTCACAAAGGTGCCCGCCTGAATCGTTGTCGGCGTGCCAGAAGGCACCATACGGGCTGGGCAGTTTTCGTGAGCGACAACCATACGGCGTTCGATGGACATGGGCAGACCCTGACGATGTAAAAAGGACGCGTAGTTTATCAGGAAAGCTGACAGGGCTTAATACTGTTGCAGTGGGGTAGGCCTGTGAGAGTGAATGGACTCCCGCCTGCGCGGGAGTGACAGGTATTGCACGCGTAATGATCTAGGTGCGTATGTCATTTCCGCGAATGCGGAAATCCAGCGAAAACCATTACGGTGTAAGAAGCGCAGATGAGGCTGTCAGGGCAAGTGGGATGTTATTGAAAGTCAGCAGGTTATCGAAAAAGCGGAGCGTACTTTAGTACGTGAGCATTTTGAGATGTTCTGCAACAACGCTTAAACAGCGATTAACAACGTTGCGGAAGCGTTATTGAGACAGTGAGTGCGAGGCGGGCTTTATTGAGCAAGCGGAGCGTATAGGTAATACGTGAGCATTGCGAAATAAAGCCCAACAAAGCAATCACAACGCAAATAGCTTCATACACTAAAGCTTTCGCCGCAGCCGCATAAATCTTTCGCATTCGGGTTGTTAAATTTAATCGTGCTATTCAACCCCTCACGCGTAAAGTCGATCTCAGTACCACGCACATACGCACGAGCATCAGCCGCAATAAATAAAGTCACGTCATCGGCTACCTGAATCGCATCGTCGCCGTCATCAGCCGCCGTGACAAACTCGACGTCGTACTTAAAGCCAGAGCAGCCGCTTTTCTTCACGCCCAGACGAATACCGGCCATATCTGGATTCTTCGTCAGTTGCTTGCGCACGTGAGCAATGGCAGCGTCCGTCATAGAGACGTCGGCTTTTGCATTAGGGTCATACGTTTCAATCGTCATCGCAATTCACCCCTTACAGTAAAAACATTTTGGCTTTTTCGAGTCCGGCAAACAGGCGTTCGACATCGTCCATGGTGTTATAAAAACTGAACGATGCACGCACGGTACCCGGAATCTTAAACTGGTTCATAACCGGCATGGCACAGTGGTGGCCAGTGCGCACGGCAATGCCTTGTTGGTCGAGCAGGGTGCCGACGTCGGCCGGATGCGCGCCCTCCAGCAGGAAGCTGAACACGCTGGCTTTCTTCGGCGCAGTGCCGACTTTGCGGATCCCGCCAATCTGATCGGCCAGTTCGTTGGCACGCACGAGCAGGGCGTTTTCATGCTGCTCCAGAACAACACGATCCAGACCATTCAGGTAATTCACCGCGGCGGCTAAACCAATGGCACCGGCAATGTTTGGCGTTCCGGCTTCAAATTTATACGGCAGCACGTTGTACGTAGTTCCGTCGAATGAGCAATGCTCAATCATTTCGCCACCGCCCTGATAAGGCGGCATGGCGTTCAGTAATTCTTCTTTGCCGTAAAGCACGCCGATACCGGTCGGGCCAAACAGTTTGTGGCCTGAGAAAGCGTAAAAATCAGCATCCAAAGCCTGCACATCGACATTCCAGTGCGACACGGCCTGGGCACCGTCGACCAGCACTTTGGCACCAACTTTGTGAGCCATCTTAATGATGTCTTCCACGGGGTTGATGGTGCCCAGCGCATTGGATACATGCACGACCGAGACAAATTTTACTTTGTCGCTGAGCATTGAGGCGAAGGCCTCCATGTCCAGCTCACCGGTGTCTTTGACTGGAATCGGGCGCAATGTCGCTCCGGTATGCTGGCACAGCATCTGCCATGGCACGATGTTGGAGTGGTGCTCCATGCCAGTAACAAGAATTTCATCACCGGCCTGAATATTCTGGCGACCCCAGGTGGCCGCGACCAGGTTAATTGACTCGGTGGTACCACGCGTCCAGACAATTTCTTCGGCTTTTTTTGCGTTTAAAAATACCTGTAAGGTTTTGCGTGCATCTTCAAAGTGTTGAGTCGCGCGGTCACTCAATGTGTGCGCGCCACGGTGAACGTTGGAATTATTCAGGCGATAGTAATCACTCAGAGCGTCGATCACAGATTGTGGTTTCTGTGTGGTCGCTCCGTTATCCAGATACACCAGCGGCTTGCCGTTAACGTCTTGGTTAAGCGCTGGAAATTGTGCACGGATCTCGTTAATCGCCTGAGTCATTCTTACAGCTCTCCGGTGAGTTGCGCAGACAGAGTATCTTCACGACCAAAACGTTTTGCCAGTTGCGGGCGCAGCCACAAGCCAACGGCCTCGTCGTTAAGGTCATTTAATAATTCGTTGATAAAACCAAAGCTCAGCATGACTTCTGCTTCTGCGGCACTGATGCCACGGCTTTGCAGGTAGAAGCGCGCTTTTTCTTCCAACTGAGCGACGGTGGCACCGTGGGCACACTGAACGTCGTCGGCGTAGATCTCAAGTTCAGGCTTGGTATTAATCTCAGCGGTGTTGGTCAGCAGCAGGTTTTTATTACTCAGTTCTGCCAGCGTTTTCTGTGCGTCCGGATGGATATGAATGCGGCCGTTAAAAATCGCTTTGGCTTTGTCGTTCATGATGCCGCGGAACACTTCATCGGTGGTGCAGTGCGCTACCTTGTGCTCAACGCAGGTATGAAAATCGATAACCTGTTGGTTCTGCGGAACGTACACACCGTTCATCTGGCAGTGTGAACCACCCACGTTGTGATTCACGATCACATCGTTACGGGTGAGGGCAGTGCCCATACCTAAATGAAACCCTTCGTAGCGAGCATCACGTTGCAGGTCGATAAATGTGCCACCAATATGGAAAGCAGACTCGGCCATGAGTTGCAGACGGTAGTGCACCAGCTTCGCGTTATCGCCCACGCGGATTTCGGTCACCGCGTTGGTGAAGTTATTCTGTTTACCGGCTTCGGTGTCTTCACCGGCGTAGTGCTCAATCACAGTGGCTTCGGCGCCTTGCTCGAGAGCGATCAGCAGTCGAGTATTCACCGTAAAGTCGTCGTCACCTGATGTATTGGCATAAACAATGTGCAGTGGGTGCTCGAGGCGCTGGTTTTTCTCAACCAGTACGAACAGACCATCGTTAATGCTGGCATCGTTAAGATCGGCAAACAGGTGGCCACGATCCGCTTTCACTTCGCCAAGTAACGCACGGATGGATTCCTGTTGTTCAGGGCGGGCATCACGGAAACGTACCACCAGTTCCAGTGCGGCAGCGTCAGACGCCGCGGTATCGACTTCGCCGTTGGCGACAACAATGCGAAGGGCCTGAAGGCCAGGAATTACATCAGCATGTGCCTGTGCAGCGGGTGCTGCATTGGCAAAACCGGTTTCGGTCAGGTTATACAGCGAGGTGTACTTCCAGGCTTCGGTTTTACGCGTGGGCACAGTGGCTTCAGCGAATGCTTGCTGGCCACGCTCGTTAATCGCACCGAGCCAGGTCAGCGGACTGATGCTCTTGGCGAGCTCAAGCTGCTTGGTAATAAATTCGGCGGCCATCTCACTCAGCTCCGTTTTCGTTACCGTTTTCCAGCCAGCCGTAGCCTTTTTCTTCCAGCTCCAGCGCCAGTTCTTTGCCGCCGGATTTCACGATGCGGCCATTGGCCAGAACGTGAACGTAGTCAGGCACGATGTAGTCGAGGAGACGCTGGTAGTGAGTCACAACGATGAAGCTACGGTTTTCGTCGCGCATCGCGTTAACACCTTCTGCAACCACCTGCAGGGCGTCGATATCCAGACCTGAGTCAGTTTCATCGAGAATGCACAGGCTTGGCTCCAGCAGCATCATCTGCATCAGCTCGTTGCGCTTTTTCTCACCACCAGAAAAACCTTCGTTCACGCCACGCTTGAGAAAGCTCTGATCAAGTTTTACCGCTTTGCAGGTTTCACGTGCCAGCTTCAGAAACTGCACAGAATCCAGCGCAGGCTTACCTTGCTGCTCGCGTACAGCATCCACAGAGGCTTTCAGGAATTCGAGGTTCGATACGCCCGGAATTTCGACCGGATACTGGAATGCCAGAAACAAACCTTCGCGTGCGCGCTCTTCCGGATCGAGATCAAGAATATCTTTGCCATTCAGCGTGGCAGAACCACCAGTCACTTCGTAACCTTCACGACCCGCCAGTACGTTACCCAGGGTACTTTTACCGGCACCGTTCGGACCCATGATGGCGTGTACTTCGCCCGGGCCGATGTTCAGGTTCAGGCCTTTGAGAAT
>JAYYHP010000072.1:0-4839 GCA_036148335.1 Pseudomonadota bacterium | reverse complement strand
GGGGCATTGTACTGGTTACCGGCCCGACGGGTTCCGGTAAATCGACCACGCTGGCGGCCATGGTCGACTACATCAATGAAACCAAGTTTGACCACATTCTCACCGTTGAGGATCCCATCGAATTCGTACACGAATCGAAAAAGAGCCTGGTGAACCAGCGTGAGGTTCACCGCGATACCCTGGGCTTTAACGAAGCGCTGCGTTCTGCACTGCGTGAAGACCCGGATGTGATTCTGGTCGGTGAGATGCGAGACCTGGAAACCATCCGACTGGCCCTGACCGCTGCGGAAACCGGCCACGTGGTGTTCGGTACGTTGCACACCAGCTCGGCGGCGAAAACCATTGACCGTATCGTCGATGTGTTCCCGGCGGAAGAAAAGTCCATGGTGCGTTCGATGTTGTCGGAGTCCCTGCATGGCGTATTTTCGCTGGGGCTGTTTAAGAAACACGGCGGTGGCCGTGTGGCCGCCCACGAGATTATGGTGGGCACCCCGGCGATTCGTAACCTCATCCGTGAAGACAAAGTCGCGCAAATGTATTCCGCCATTCAAACTGGCGCGGCGCATGGTATGCAGACCATGGATCAGTGCTTGCAAAACTTAGTGAGTAAGGGGTTAATAACTCGCGAGACAGCTCGCGAAAAAGCAAAAACGCCTGAAAATTTCTGAGGTAACTGACGGTGTCGATGGATAAATTTCTGCGGTTGATGGTTGAAAAATCCGCATCCGATCTCTTCATTACGGCAGGCGTACCGCCGTCCATGAAGGTTCACGGCAACCTGGTGCCTTTGAATAAAACCGTGCTCAGTGCGGAGCAGACCCGGGAGATTGTTTGCGGCTTAATGAACAGCCAGCAGCAAGCCGAGTTTGAAGAAAAGAAAGAACTGAACTTTGCGATCAATGCCACAGGCATTGGTCGTTTCCGTGCCAGCGCGTTTTATCAGCGTAATGTCACGGGCATGGTATTGCGTCGAATTGAAACGCGGATTCCGAGCATTGATCAGCTGGGCTTGCCGGACGTGATCAAAGACATCTCGCTGACCAAACGCGGACTGGTGTTGTTCGTGGGGGCGACCGGCGCGGGTAAATCGACCTCGCTGGCGTCGATGATTGGTTATCGCAACCGTAAGAGTAAGGGGCACATTCTCAGTATTGAGGACCCGATTGAATTTATTCACCAACACGAGAGCTGCATTGTCACTCAGCGTGAGGTGGGGCTGGATACCGAGAGTTTTGAGATTGCGCTGAAAAACTGTCTGCGACAATCACCGGACGTCATCATGATTGGTGAGGTACGTTCTGCCGATACCATGGAGCACGCCATTACCTTCGCCGAAACCGGCCACTTGTGTCTGGCAACGCTGCACAGTAACAACGCCAACCAGGCGCTGGACCGTATTATTCACTTCTTCCCGCCAGAGCGACATTCGCAGATCTGGATGGATCTGTCACTGAACCTGAAAGCCATTGTGGCGCAGCAGTTGATTCCAACGCCAGATGGCCGCGGACGCCGCGCTGTTATTGAGGTATTGCTGAATACACCGCTGGTGTCCGACATGATCCGTAAGGGGGAAGTTCACGAGTTGAAGGCACTGATGACCCGCTCGACGGAGCAAGGTATGCAGACCTTCGATCAGGCCTTGTACGCCCTGTACGAGCAAAGCGAAATTACGTACGAAGATGCCATCGCTCACGCCGACTCGCCGAACGACCTGCGCCTGATGATTAAATTGGGCAACGAAACCAACGCCGACCGTCTGGAAGGCGCTACCCGCAACCTGCGTTTGCAGGATTGATTGCATCGCGGGTGAGCATCGGCTCATCCGCGGTTCTCTTTCTACTATTTCTTACAGCTCACTGTTTAGCGTTTACCGCTTGTCCTGTGGGGCAGGGGCGTCGGTTTGCCATGCCTGTCGGGCCTGTTGGTCTTTTTCCCGGGCGTCGACCCAGACATCGCCGGTGCGGGTGTGCTCCTGCTTCCAGAACGGAGCATCGGTCTTCAGGTAGTCCATGATGAAACGACAGCCTTCAAACGCCGCTTCCCGGTGGGCGCTGCTTACCCCGACGTACACAATCTGCTCACCTACGGTTAAACGGCCAACCCGATGGATGATGCGGATCTGTTGCAGTGGCCAGCGCTGCCGGGCCTGTTCGGCAATGGCGAACAGCGACTTTTCTGTCATGCCGGGGTAGTGCTCAAGCGTCAGTGCTTGAACCTCCGGGTGTTCTGAGAACTCCCTTACCAGCCCGGTGAAGGCGACCACGGCGCCAATAGAAGGGTCTGAAAATTCCTGTTGTTCTTCGCCAACATCAAAGTCTGATGTCTGAACCTGAATAAAAGTTTTATTCGTGGCGTTTTCTGAAATGTTGGAATTATTTTCAGTCATTAAAGGTCTGCTTGTGAACGTTAGCCGCCCGTCACGGGTGGAAAGAACGCGACTTCGTCTGATGCGTTGATGACCGTTTCATCATTGGCAATGGATTGATTGACCGCGCACAAAGAATACTCCGATTGAAACAAAGATTTCTGATCGGGAAATTCCGATATTAATGAATTTCTAACAGCGCCAACATTGACTGGCGTATCAATTTTTAAATCAAAATAATCTTTAGAAAGATCACTTTTTATTTTGGCAAAAAATAGAATTCGGATCATTTTTCAGGTGCCCAGTGACCGGTCTTACCTCCGGTTTTTTCTAACACCCGAAGTCCATCAATGATCATGGCTGGGTCCTTGGCTTTGCACATGTCGAACAGTGTCAGAGCAGCCACGGAGGCGGCGGTCAGAGCTTCCATTTCAACCCCGGTCTGACCACTCAAGCGCGCCAGGCTGATGATGCGTACGCGCTGCTGCTCTACGTCGACCTTAAAGTCGACTGCGACCTTGCTCAGCATCAGCGGATGGCACAGCGGGATCAGTTGGCTGGTCTGTTTGGCTCCTTGAATCCCGGCAATCCGGGCCACGGCAAAGACATCGCCTTTATGGTGGTTGCCATCCACGATGGCTTGCAGGGTCTCGGCTGACATTCGTACATACGCCTCGGCTCGCGCTTCACGAACCGTCACTGCCTTGCCCGATACATCCACCATGGAGGCCTGCCCCTGGGCATCGATGTGTGAAAACTCAGTCATCAGAGGCGACCTTTTTCAGGCGCAAAGCGAAGTTGCATGGCTTGTGACGGCTGTCGAGCTGCTGGGCAATGATCTCTTCCCAGGCTTGTCGACACGCATTGGTGGACCCCGGAATGCAGAAGATCAGGGTGTCGTTGGCCAGTCCGGCCAGGGCGCGGCTCTGAATGGTCGAGGTGCCGATGGTGCGATAGGACAGCTGACGGAACAGCTCGCCGAATCCTTCGATGGTCTTATCGAACAGGGGCTCCATGGCCTCCGGCGTTGAATCGCGCTCGGTAAAGCCCGTCCCCCCCGTAATAATGATGACCTGTGTCCGGTCATCCGCGATCCACTGAGAAGTGATTTCCCGAATCTTATAAATGCTGTCGATCACGATTTTTTTTGTCAGATTTTTATGGCCTGACTCAGTGATTGCACTGACTAAAAAATCGCCACTGGTGTCATTTTCCTCTGTGCGCGTGTCGGATACAGTGAGTACAGAAATATTGAGCGAAATAAAATCATCATTGAACATTTTTGGCATGATGTTACTCCGAAAAATTATTGATAAATTGCTGCCAGTCACCTGGTGCATTGGTATTGATTAAGGCCTGCTTTGCTGTGTCATCGGGTTCAATAAAAATTGCTCCCAATTCGCTCAGGAATGCTCTTATCGATAGATTTTCTTGTTTGCGTAAAATCTCATCGGCAACGATTTTTGCATTCTCAATATCTGCAATGACACAGGGCAAATAATGCTGTTGGTAAGCGCGAGTGGTGTTTTGCGAAGGCGCCTGTTCCCCTAAATCAGGCGCCTGTTCCTCTAAATCAGGCGTTAGTCCTTCCAGAAGAGGCGCCAGTGCCTCGGGGTTCAGATACGGCAAGTCACAAGGCAATACCAATAGATGCGTTGGCCGGGACTGGATTGGAGAATGTGGCTGTGCGGCAGAGCCAGCCGCCGCCAGTGCACTGGCAATGCCTGCGATAGGGCCAGAATCGGGGAATGCGTCCACTAAGGTACAGATTCTGTCGCTGTGTTGAGCCTCGGTCTTGTCTGGGCTGGCCAAACTTACCCATACCGGATCAGCGCCGCAGCGGCGGGCCACATCACAAGTGAAGCTCAGCTGGGTCTGACCGTCCGGGCGTTGCAGCTGAGCTTTGTCCTGCCCCATGCGACGCGACGCGCCTCCTGCCAGAACCACGGCGGCCAACACCGGAGTGCTTGATATGTTTTGGCTGGACTCAGTCATCCGCCGATGCCCGCAAAGCCCTGATTCTGCCCAGTATGGCCATCGTGCAGGAAGTGGCTGATTTTTTTCTCTTTCAAGCAATCCTGAATAAAGGCTTCGCTGGCGGCGGTCGAGTTCAGGTGTGGGCGCAGGTCATAGCCTTCATCGCCAAACAGGCACAAATGCAGTTTGCCCTGCGCTGAAACTCGCAAGCGATTGCAGCTATCACAAAAATCCGGGCTGTAAGGCATGATCAAACCAATCTTGCCCTGATACTCGGGGTGCCAATATTCGACGGCGGGCCCGTCGGTGACGGTGCGGGTCTGTGCTTGCCAGCCCTGGGCCAGCAGTTGGTCGCGTATGTCACTGCCACTCAGGTGGTTGGCGTCGAAAAATGCCTGATTATTACCGGTTTGCATGAGCTCGATGAAGCGCAGTGTCACGGGTGTCTGGCGCAGCCATTCGAGGAAGACAGGCAGTTGATCACCATTGTGCTCGCG
>JAYYHP010000071.1:0-8254 GCA_036148335.1 Pseudomonadota bacterium | reverse complement strand
GTTCGACGTGACGCCCATCACAAGTCGCACCAGCCAGAACCTCACGGCACCTTCCAGAACACCTTCCAGAACACCTTCCAGAACACCTTCCAGAACACCTTCCAGAACACCTTCCAGAACACCGCCCCCGCCCTCACAGTCCGAAGCGTGCGCCGCTTCCAGGGACTGTCTTATGGCCGATTTCAAATATGACTATAGCGGCCATCCAACCAGCGGCTGAGCAACCTATTCGCTTAGGCCAACATTGAGAATTTCAGTGAATCTGGATTACAAAACCCATAAATAGATAACGGTATAACTGAAGATTCAGTCAGAACACCTGAGCGAATGAACAGATTCACACGAGAACGATGCATCACAAGGCAAATGGCCATTCAACTGGCCATCAGGAGTTTGTCGAAAATACCGGAGACACCACACTAGAGTGATGCTGCATGTGCTGCATGTGCTGTAGTTGGGCTACAGAGGTGCTGATGAGTTGCTACTGGCGACTATGCCTGATTCGATGACGGCCGGTACCTGTCGATACTAATCAATGAGCGCTAGCGTCGCACCGGTGCCAGCTTGTGCTTATGCTGCTGTCGCCATTGATGAACGGCGCGTCGATCGGGTACCAGATCAAGTAAGGCGACAATAAGCTCCACTACAGCTTCATACTCCCTAACCTGCCCCACTTGATTCGCTGATTCGACAGCCGTGTTATCGGTGGGATCAGTTTTGTTGTCACTTTCAGAAGTAATTCCGGCGGTAGTAACCGATGTTAAGGAGGCGGAAGCATTAAGAACGGATACCTCCGTTAAATGAGAAGACAAGAGATCCAGCGCCTGTGGCCATTGCTGACGACGCCCTAGCTCGAAGAAGCCATCTCGCAACCTGTGCAGGCGATGCACTAAATGTTCATCGTGTGGCTGCGCATCGGACGAGTATGACGACAATGGTAGGAATGCTTGCGATAGCGCTAACCAGGAGCGCGCACGCTGAAACTCAGGAACGCGGGACTGCTCATCGCTCAGACTTTGCAACAGGGTTGCCAGTTGTATGTCGTCGCCGTTGGCTAACGCCGCCGTGACCGCAGAGACCTTCGCCTCGATCGACAGTGGAATATTAGGGTCAAAAGCACCATCCCCACCCTCACTAGGAAACGATTCACCGCCCGGTTGATCGGTGGCCAAGGCATCCATTTCACCCGGCAATTGAGGCGGCCACAAAAATGCACGAAGCTCAGCATCGCTAATGATCCCTGAGAGTCTGCGCTGAACTTGGCCCTGTTCTATCCAGCGCAGTTCCGGCAGCTGGCGAATGCCCTGCTGCTGACACCAGTCAATGTGCGCATCGCCGTTCAGTCTCCATAGTTCAGGTAGATCATGCCGTTTCTGGTAGTACCTCAGTCGTTCCGCTAAGGCTTTACACGGCGCACAATGAGGCCCCCAGACAAACAGCAGTCCAGGGCCCAAACTCTGTTGAGATCGCGACAGTAATTGCGTCAGTGATTCAGGCGTCAGTTCTTTCGACATATCAGTTCGTTTGGCCGACAAAGCCAGCTCGGGCGAAATTATCAGCGGCTTAATTACGGCCTGCTCCAGAAAGGCGCTATCATAACGCGAAGCCTTTTACGCAGCGAACTGGACCGCCCATGCCCCACGTCAGTCACTCCAATACACGGGTTACATTGGTTGCCCTCGGCATTCTGGTGTGGATTCTGGGTTCTTTAGGCGGCTTATGGTGGTTTCAGCAGCAAGCGCTGCAGCCCTTCATTGCCGATGACGCACCGCCCTCCAGTCGTTCGTTAGCCCATGTGGATCAGTGGCTACAAGAACACGTGTTGGCCGAAAACGCTCATCCCGGAAAGGTCACACTGATTCACCTGTGGAATCCCGACTGCCTGTGCAACAACGTCAGTGCCCGCCATACCCAAGCGGTACTGAATGCCTACAGCGATGATCAACTCGCGCTGATTCTGCTGGCGCCGGCCCACTTATCGCCTCGCCAACAGGACGAAGCAAAACAGCTACACACTCGTGCAACCTTGGTGCTGGCACCACCGGGGGCCATTCCACTGACGGCCAGCCCGGGACTGGCGATGGTCGGGCCGGATGGCAAGCTGGGATACTATGGTGCCTATGGATTTGGGGCCCTGTGCAGCCTGTCTGAAGACAATCTCTTCACCAATATGGTGGCAACCCTACTGGCAGGAGAGGAGTATGGCCCCTTTATGAACACGGCTGGAAGCGGGTGCTTCTGTGATTGGCCCGTGAAGTAACCCTTAGCGAACACCGTACGTTTGGCTAAGGGCTCGATTACGTCGACGTCACAGGATTCAATGGTAAGTATTGGCAGCGAAGCTACGCCACGAAAGATACGCCACGAAAGATACGCGGCGGAAGCTACGCGGCGGAAGCTACGCCGCGCTCGCAGTTCGACGCAAGCGCCGACGGCATTGCCGAATGGCTCTCACCAGCTGGCGTTGTTCCTGCGCTTTGGGACGGTCCGCCTGATAAAGCACCTGGTTCATCAGCGTAATGACACGAGTCGTCAATTCACCGGGGAGGATGTCTTGCCGATCGGCGCCTGCGCCGCTGATAGCCCTGGCGTCGCTGTTGCCTACACCTCCTGAATTCAGACACACACTGAATGCCTGTGCTGGCGCCATTCCGGTATGTACAGCAAAACCCAACGCCTGAGCTTTAGCGATAAACGCCTGCCACTCCCGCGCCACGGGGTCCTGCCACGGCGCTCGTTGTTGCCACCACAACACCACGGACGCCAAGATAAAAATCAGCCCGATGGCTCCTGCCAGCCAATACAACGCCAGAATCATATCATCGAGGCCAAACCAACGTTTCAGCAATTGGGACTGTGACTTACCATCAAACGACAAGACCCAGCGACTCCACAAATAATTAGCGTTCTCGAATTCAAAGCGGATGGCGTTCAACCAACCAATATCGCGATAACGATGGGGCGACGCGAAAGACGATTCCAGGAAGCTGCCCTCGTCCGCCACCGCCTCGCGCAAGCCCTGCTCGATACGTTCCGGAGCGATGGCCGCGGTCGGATCGGTCCGGCGCCATTGCACGCCATCCCACAGCTCGACCCAGGCGTGCGCGTCATATTGCCGCACACTCAGATACCCCTCTGGGTGCCATTCTCCCCCTTGGTATCCTGTCACTACGCGTGAGGGAATTCCCGCGACCCTTGCAGCAAAGGCCATGGCTGAGGCGTAGTGTTCGCAAAAACCGCGACGCTGGGAAAACAGGAAGTCATCAATGCCGTCTTTTCCGTATCGCGGCGGCCGGAGGGTGTAATGAAAGGCTTGTTGACGAATCATGCCCTCGAACTGCCGGATAAAGGTCGTCACATCGCCTGATAACTGGCGCGCCCAGCGCATTGTCTCGGGGTTTGAATTACCGGGCACGGTACGCAGACTGCGATCATACCCGGGCATCCCATATACCAACGGCTGTCCACTTACGCCCTCGTAGGCGATTTTTTGGTACACCGGCTTATCGTTGTAGAGTAATCCGGTGGCCGTCACCATCTGTCCGTTGGCGCGACTGCTGACTCTCGGGTTACTTATCCCTTGACTGCTTAACTCTTGACTACCCACCCGTCTACTGTAGGCGCTTCCGTTAAGGCGCCCTCCTTGCTCGATCAAGTTGCCGGAGGCATCGCGAATCAGCACGGGTGCACTCGTCATGGATTGCTCGCGGTTATCAGCCACCGCGCCGTTATTGGACGCCGTAGCGCTGTTATAAACCGGCGCATTGTTATAAACCGGCGCACCGCTTTCAAAATCACGTCCAATGACAGTATTGGAAGGTCGGTTACCCAGCGGCCGGGTTCCCACTAACGCAGGAAGATAACGTTCTCCGGTGGGCTCCAGCATCACTTGATAACGGTATAATTCTTTTTCAATGACAGGTGCGACCACACCATCCAACTCATCCTGTTCACTCTGGTGCCAGGCCTGCCCATCAAATCGATCCATCGTCATTGCTCGCCAATACAGCTCGCGCTGTGGTGGCTTAGCACCCTCAAAGGTCACCCGAAACGCCAGTTGAGAAGACTGAGATAACTCCGTCACCTTACCCGGCTCCATCACCGGAGACAGTCCCGTCATGGCGGAGTCTGACTGAGTCGCCACCGACCACAAAGGCCCAAGACGAGGAAACAAAAAGTACAGCACCAGCATAAACGGCAGCGTCGCCAACAAGAGCGATGCACTGACCCGGCCCACCGGCGCCTGCGATGAACCATGACGTAAGGTCGACTGCACCATGACCATACCCATCACCGCCAGCACCAGCGCAGTCACGCCCCTTAACGTGGCGAGAATGTCTTGCTGATACAGAAACCCGGTGGCGATAAGAAAGAAAATAAGAAAGGTCAGCACTGTGCCATCGCGCCGGGTGGCCAGCTCCAGAACTTTCAGCAGCCCAGCCGCCACCAAAAATGACGTACTGGCCTCCAGCGATACTTTTAAGCCGGTCGCCTGAATCACTCCTACCACGGCGAGAATAACCGCCAGCAATTTCACAATTTTGCCAGGAAAACTCAGATGCCCCCGATACACGGCCCAGCGCCAGCCAAGAATCATTACCGCTGCTGCATAAAAACCGGGCGATAAATACCCAATGTGCAGACTCAACGCACTTAACAACGCGATGGTCATGACCAGCAAAGGGCGACCAGATAAGGCGACCGCATTGAGTGCATCTGCTGAACGTTGAGAGCTTCCTGCCATTAGTTGACCACTCCCCCGGTTTCGCTCGTTCTCTCTCCCGTCGTTCTGTCCACCGTCGTTCTGTCTCCCGTCATTTTTGGGGGCGTCTGTACGTCTATCTGTCCCGATGTCTGAGCAGGCGAAAGCCCCCACAGCGCCAGCGTATCCAGACACTGATCCCGATGCGCACGCCCTTGTGCGGGTGCAATGATCTGCCCCGGAATACGAAGACCGTACAACCACCCCTGAGCTTCGGCGGATAACACCCAGGACGTTAACCGAGACAGTCGAGTTTCAGTCTCAAGTCCCGCGAGCTGATCCCAATCCAACCAACACTCATTCACCAGGGTTTCTTCGCCCTCTCGGGATTTCAATCCCGTCCCACGGGCACTGTGTTTCCAGGCAATACGCTGCATCGGATCACCTTTGACGTAATCGCGAATACCGACCAACTCATCACTGCCCTGACGCACCTGATTTTCGCCATCAGACTCTGGCGTATCGCCGCCAGCGAACTTCACCGGGCTGGCCTCCGGCGTCGGCCAGATAACAACGGGATAGTCGAGTGCCACCCAACTCCAGGCCGTTAGCAGGCCAAAGGGATAACGGGTCATGACCTTCATGCGGCGTACGGTTAATGGGCCACGTCGATGCACCTGCCGTATCAGGGGTAAGGTAACCTGCTCGCCCGGGGCCAAAGTGCAATCAAACATAGGAGAGTCCGGATAGCCCAGCCATAAGGAGACTTTCCACGGAGAACGCGCCTGACGACGAAATAGCCCTCGGCCGCCAGGGGCGCTAAGTGTCACGGGAAGCGTCAGCTCATCACCAACAAACCCGGATTGCGCGGGCATAGCTTGCAGGTGCAAACCGGATAAATTCTGAAAGGTCAGCCAGATGGCGCCCAACCCAACGGCCACCAACCAAAAGGTTAAGCCGTAAATCAGACTATTCTGGTAATTGATGGCGGTTAACAGCATGGCGAACACCAGTACCGCAAAGACCCAACCCAACCCCGACGGGAAGATGTAGACGTTACGATGCGTCAACTCGGCCTCGCGTTGAGGCGGGCTGCGTCGTTGGATCCAACGGCGAATGCGGGCTTTCAGGCTCATGCCAATACGGGTACCCGGCTCAGAATCTGATCACTGGCCCCCGGCTGTAAGCGATGATCGGCCACCGCAGGCAGTACCGCCTGTACATCCTCTGGAAGCAGAAAATCACGATCCGCCAATACTGCCCAGGCTTTTGCTGCGCGAACCAAGGCAATACCAGCTCGAGGTGATAACCCCGCAGCGTAGCCACCTTCGTAACGGGTAAATTTGAGAATGCGTTGAACATAATCCAGCACCGCCGCCGAAGCCTTCACATCAGAGACTTGCTGACGTAAAACTCCAAGCCCAGCCTTATCCATGACCGGTTGCCACTGCGTTAATTCCTGACGCGGTGTTTTCCCTTCCAGCAATGCCCGCTCAGCCGTTTCATCGGGATAGCCCAGGCTGATGCACATCAGAAAACGGTCCAATTGAGACTCAGGCAGAGGAAATGTCCCCGCCTGAGAGACGGGATTCTGAGTCGCTATCACGAAAAATGGATCGGGTAGCAGGCGGGTCGAGCCTTCCACCGACACCTGACGCTCTTCCATCGCCTCCAGCAATGCACTCTGGCTTTTGGCGGTGGCGCGGTTAATTTCATCCGCTAATACCACTTGCGCAAAGACGGGCCCCGGATGAAAGCGGAAGCCGCCTTCTCCGTGCGCTCCTTCATACACACTGACGCCCAGAACATCGGCAGGCAGCAGATCACTGGTGAACTGAATGCGACTGTATTCCAGGCCAAACACCTGCGCCAGGGCGTGAGATAAGGTGGTCTTCCCCATGCCTGGTAAATCTTCAATCAACAGGTGCCCATCGGCAATCAAGCATGCCACGGCCAGCTTCACTTGCTGGTCTTTTCCAAGAATCACGGAATTTATCTGTGCAACCGCCTGTTGCATTAATGACATTGCTTGCCTCTCGGTAAGAATCGGGAACCGACATTTATTTGAAACCACAGGATATAAGCCGCCCCTGCACATTAACAGGAACTGGTTCCCAGCATTGCACACTATCCGGGGTGCCAAATGTCATGAATTACGCCAACCTGTTGCAACATGCCTCCCGTTGGCCAACTCGCGGCTATAATCGCGCGCGACCATGTCTGATAGCGCCTGGCGCCTTTTACTTCGTCGCATTCACCACTCAGAATGCCTGCGACACCCTCAGGGAAATGGATTGACCATGAACATGACGGCAAGTTTTTTTCTTTTGTTCAGTATTTTGCTGGCCGCTCCCGGCTGGAGCTCCGAGACCCGCACCGATCCGAGTCTGTACACGAAGAAACTTGAAGACACCGTACTCAACCAGAACCTGACTCTCGAAAAACGCATCAAAGCGCTCAAAGTGCTACTCAATGACCAGATGAGCGATGGCTACTTACAACGCACTTTCTGCATCTGGGACCCACTGGGTAAGCATGGTCCGGTCGCCGTTGCCACCAACCACCAGATACTGCGCTCCAGGCATTATGGGTTGGACCTGACCATCAGAGTCTTTCAGAGCGAGGACGCTCTGGTCAGTAAATTCACCACCGATGATGACTGTGACGCCATGCTCGTGCGCGGCGCCAGTGCCCGGGACTTTAATCGGTTTCTTGCCACCGTTGAGGCCCCCGGCGCCATTACCAGTCGCGATCAGCTGTATTTGCTGGCACAAGTCCTGGCCAAGCCTGACATTGCTCCACGCCTGACCGACGATAAGTACACCGCACTGGGGCTGGTGACGTTGGGCGGCAACCATATTTTCGTGCGCTCGCGCGAGCATGCGACGCTGAAGTCCCTCAAGGGGTTACCTATGGCGGTCCCCGATACCGACCGTGGTAACGCCTGGCTGACTTCGGCACTTAACGGCGAGCCTCAATCGGCCAGTCTGCCGGCCACGGTGCAGTATTTTTCAGAGGGAGCCGTGGAAGTCATGGTCGCCCCAGACATTGGTTATCTGATTATGGGGCAAGGCCAAACCGGTGACGCCAGCGTTGCCATGCAACCCGTCATTGGCCAGTCCACGCTTCAGTTAATTGGTCGTGCGGATCGATTTCCACCGGGGTTGGCACTGATCCTGAGAGAGGATTTCCTGTTCCGCTTCAATAATTACGCGCGCCTTCTCGACAAAGAACTCGCCAACATCCCGGCCGGATTCTGGATTACCCCCAGCGATGAAGAACGCCAGACGCTGGCCGTCAACAGTCAGAAAACTCGTCTCGCACTGCGCGAACAAGGTTATTACGATCGCTCCATGTTACGTCTGGCACGCAAAATACGCTGTCGTTTTGAGCCCAACAACCGCGAGTGTACTAATCCGGTAGAGTGATCGGATGGAGTGACCTGTGAGTGCCGCCGGAATAAGTCGCACGCCCGTAAACATTGACAGGAAAAAGCCCACAAAAAAGCCCGCATAACGCGGGCTTTTTCGTACTCGGTCTGTCAGTCGACAA
>JAYYHP010000070.1:0-4424 GCA_036148335.1 Pseudomonadota bacterium | reverse complement strand
TGATTCTGAATCCTGATGATCCGATTGCCGAACTGAACGACTCCAAGAAGCTCTCCGAGAAAAAACGGGAGCGCCTGTTTGACGAGATCCGTGAGCGCGCCCTCGATTTTTGTATCGCCAGTGCGTCCGTGGAAGAAATCGATACCCTGAATATTCTTAATGCACGAATGTTGGCCATGAGCCGCGCGGTGGCTGGGTTACGTTTGCCATGCGATCATGCATTAATTGACGGACACCGCTTGCCGGAGTTGTCGGTGCCTGCGGATGCCATTATCGGTGGGGATGCGAAAGTTGCCGCGATTTCAGCGGCGTCGGTGTTGGCGAAGGTGCAGCGCGATCGGGATATGATCGCGATGGATGAGCAGTACCCCGGATACGGCTTTGCCAAGCACAAAGGCTACGGCACCAAAGTGCATCTGGAAGCACTGGCGGCCTTGGGGCCCTGTGCCATTCATCGCAAAACCTATGCGCCGGTAAAGAACGCCATGTTGGCGCATGATCAGGCATCAGACTCTGAGTCAGATTGCGACTAGCCAGATTTAGATCAGCCGAGTGTCACTTAGCGAGTGTCGATGTGACGTCGGCTAATCATTTCCTTTAACTCCAGCTTTTCCTGTTTAAGAAGCCGAGCTCAGGCCATAGGTGGCTTGGCGCAAATGAGTACGCAGGCGTTCTTCATCCATATCGGCAATGTCAGCCGCCTCAATGCGTTCACCAAAACGAATGCTGATGGTCTTGTCTTTCTTTTTGATGAATTCCGCCGGAATGCGTAACGTGCGCAGCATGGGGTGCAGTTTGCCTAGCACATGAAAGCTCAGGCTGTTCTGGCCTTCAAAGTACACGGGAATGACGGGGACGTGCGCACGTTTAATCAGGCGCATGCTAGAGAGTGACCACTCACGATCCTTCACGCCTTGTTGATTGGGGTACCAGGTGGATACCTCACCGGCGGGAAACAGACCCAGTCCTAATCCTTGCTTGAGCTGATCCAGCGACTTCTGCATACCGCCCATGCCCTTGGGGCCCGAATTTTCAAAGGGATTCACCGTGATAAACAGATCGGCAATGGGTTCAAAGTAGGCCAGCAGAAAGTTGGCCACGGCACGAAAGTCCTGACGCTCACGTCCCATAATTAACAGCAGAATAATGCCATCGAGAAAACCAAAAGGATGGTTTGAGACCGTAATAAAAGGGCCGTCTTCAGGCAACACAGCGCGCAGGGCATCGAGGTCGTAGTCCAGCTGAATGTTGAGGTCGTTGAGTGCGTCCTCAATCATATCGATCCCGGATTTACGCTCCAGACGATTGTAGATGGTCGTTAACTGCGGGCCCTTCAACAGACGCAGAATAATGTCGACTTTACGGGGTGACAGGCCAGTGGCTTCAATTAGCCCTGCGCGGTTAATCAGTTCCATGCGGTAACCATCCTCAGAATCGCGAATGGCTGGCATAATATCAGCCGCGCCCATCAGGGCAAGCGATTCACCTAGAGGACTCCATGCCAAAACATACCGATGTCATTATTCTCGGCGCCGGCGCTGCCGGATTATTTTGTGCCGCCAGAGCAAGCCAGCAGGGAGCTGATGTGCTCGTGCTTGATCATGCCAACAAAGCCGGTAAGAAAATCCTGATGTCGGGCGGTGGGCGGTGTAACTTCACCAACTACTATGTGGAGCCAGGGAATTACCTAAGCCATAACCCGCATTTCTGTAAGTCCGCGCTGTCGCGCTATACCCAATGGGATTTTATTGATCTGGTCAGCCGCTACGGTATTCCGTTCCACGAAAAGAAAGACGGCCAGCTGTTTTGTGACAACAAAGCATCGGACATTCTTAATATGCTGCTGGACGAGTGCGCCAAAGGCGGTGCACGCGTGCAGCTGAACACCGACATTCACTCGGTGACCCACACCGATGAAGGGCATTTTGTTCTGGAGACATCGACGGGTACGCTCACGTCGGACGCTTTGGTCGTCGCCACGGGGGGCCCTTCGATTCCAACCCTGGGCGCCACCGGATTTGGGTACGAACTGGCTGAACAGTTTGGCCATGAGGTGTATCCAGTGCGGGCGGCACTGGTGCCGTTTACCTTTACGGATCGAATTGGCGAGTTGTGCAAAGTGCTGTCTGGTACGGCCTTGCCTGTGTCGGTTTCTTGTGGGCGGCAGAGTTTCAGTGACGATCTGCTCTTTACCCATCGTGGCTTGAGCGGCCCGGCCATGTTGCAGATTTCTTCATATTGGCAGTCGGGGGATGCGCTCAATATCGACTTGTTACCTGCCACCGACGTTGCCGCGGCGTTACAGGATGCGCGCCAGCAGGAGCCTAAAAAGCATCTGCGCAATTGGCTAGCGGCCATGACAACACAGAAGTTCGCAGAGCAATGGCTCGAACACCAGAACATCCCGGACGGGCCGATGGGGCAAGTGAGCCGCGAACACGCCAGTGCATTGGCCAGTTCACTTAATGCCTGGCAACCCAAGCCGTCAGGCACTGAGGGCTATCGCACCGCAGAAGTGGCCATTGGTGGTGTGAATACGGACCAGCTGTCTTCTAAGACCATGGCATCGACCTTAGTCGCCGGGCTCTACTTTATCGGAGAAGTGGTCGACGTCACCGGGCATCTGGGCGGTTTCAACTTTCAGTGGGCCTGGGCCAGTGCGGCGGCGGCGGCAGAGGCAATCGCTGAAGCTCAGAGTTAACCGTGAACACCAATGCTGCGGGCATTTGAGAGAGATATGACAGGCTCTTGCGTACTCATGAGAAGTACAGGATTGAGAGCGTCTTTTTGATCATCTTGGTGGCGCGAAATATCTAATTACCGTTAATCGGGTCTAATCCTCCATTTGGCCTGTTTAGATACAACGAATGTGAATACTCCGTAAACTGTCGCAAAAGTCGCCGTTGGCCTGGAAGGAATATGTCATTCCTTGGCCACAGAGGCCAAACGATTGTCTAGACTGACTGTTAAGCCAGACAAACGGAGTGCTCCATGTCCTTAGCCAGCGCTACCCGACCAAAGACATCGTCCCCCAGTAAACCTGTGGTTCTGCTGGTGGACGACGAGGAGAACATCCTTCACGCATTACGCCGCTCACTGAACCGCATGGAGGTTCAGGTGATTACTGCGTCGTCGGGGAGTGATGCACTCTATATTCTCGAAAACACCGAAATTGATCTGATGATCAGCGACATGCGCATGCCGGAAATGGACGGCGCTGAATTGCTGAGTATTGTGGCGCAGCAGTCTCCGCATACGGTTCGTTTTCTGCTCACGGGCTACTCCGACATGGAATCCACCGCCCGTGCCATCAATGACGGCAAGATACATCAGTACCTGACCAAGCCGTGGGATGACAAACATCTGCGTAGCCTGATCGAAGAGAGCCTGCACACACGCCTGCTGGAAGTTCGCAATGAGCGCTTAAAAACGGAACTGGCCGAGCGGAATCGTCAGTTGCAGACGCTCAATCACTCACTTGAAGAGAAAGTGAAAAGCCGTACCCATGAAGTTGAGCTTCAGGCCCGGGTGATCGAGCACGCCTTTAACGACCTGCAAAAAAGCTACAGCCACGTGATTAAGTTGGCTTCTAGCCTCGCTGGACTGCGAGACCCCGGCGCTGCTGCCGCCTCAAGCCTGCGAGGGAAGCTCGCGACAGCCATAGCCATGGCGTTGGATCTGTCCGCTCGCGATGTGCGTGATATTCGAGACGCCGCTTTATTGGCGGACATTGGTCAGATTTCGCTTTCCGACGAATTGCTGAGCAAGCCATTGGCACAATATACCGGACAGGACATGGAGCATTACGCGCGCTTGCCCGAAGTGGCTGAGGCCGCCTTGATGGGCATTCCAGGAATGGCATTAGCGGCACGTTTGGTACGCAGTCAGTTTGAACGCTTTGATGGCACCGGATACCCCGATCATCTCGCCGGTGAGAACATCCCGGCGGGAGCCCGTATCGTCGCCATCGTACGCGATTACTGTGACCTCATGCGCGGGCGCGTCACGGGAGAGCCTCTATCAGCCGAACAGGCATCCAGTGAAATACTTAATCGTACGGCCTCTCATTATGATCCGGAGCTGGTGGCGATTTTCCAGAAAGTCAGTGGCGAATACGCCGATGACATCGCTCAGGCACAGGCGGACGTTACCCCTGTGAATGAACTTAAGCCCGGTATGGTCCTGACGCAGGATCTCTACAGTGAACGGGGCATGATTTTACTGACGGCAGGAAATGAACTCACTTCTGAATTCATTGCTAAGCTTTAAACCATGGAGGCCTGGGCGGCGGCACCGTTCCGGCTTCACGTCACTGAATCCATCATCGCTGACGACGTTTCCGGAGACGAAGCATGAAAGGGGTTGTGTTCGACATACTCAGAGACATGGTCGAAACAGAGTACGGTCTTGAGGGCTGGAACCTG
>JAYYHP010000069.1:0-4200 GCA_036148335.1 Pseudomonadota bacterium | reverse complement strand
CTCGAGGCCCGACAGACCCGTCAGATCCTGCAGGCGCAAGCGGTGCAGGTGCAGACAAGGCAGCTTGTCATTGAACTCTCGTAAATCCCCTTTCATCAGTACCGGCAGAAACGGATCGTCGCTGTTGGTGCGACGCAGAATCTGGCGCATGCCTTCCTGAAATGGAATTGGCACTGAGCGTACCTTTTTATCCTTATGCGAGATGACCAGATACAGTCCTTGCTTACCAATCAGGTTACCCGGAATTACGTGCAGGCCAGTGGCACTGACGGCGTCGGGGTTGAGGTGACTGAAGGTATCGTGGAACGCATAAGGGTCCGGCAGGATGACCATCTGGCGATGGGCTTCTTCCGGGAAGAAAATGCTGTAGTTGGTGTAAAGCTGTCTTACCGACGAAGAGAACACACAAAAGCGGTTTTCGAACTGCTTAACGAAGCTCATGGCGCGTTTGTGCTGGTTGATCTTTTCAAGATCCCAGACGAGGTCGCTGTTTTTCTGCTGCACTGCTGTGTTCATCAACGTCTCCTTATTTTTCTGTTCAGAGCAAGACTCTGAGTTTTTGGTCGATTATCTGCACTGTATGAACAGAAGGCTACTTGAGTTGGTTATCAATGGGGTGCTTTTGGCGCCAGCCATGAATAGAGTTAGTCCTTTTCAGCCATTCACGGTAAACAATACTCATCTGGGCTGATCGCCCAGCAAACTAAGTATGGCAGCGGGTATCGGAAAAAAGTGTGATAAGAGTAACGCTTTATTTCATGCGTGTGTAAAGAGTTTGTCTGCTTGGCCCGATAGAATAATGACCAGTTGGCTCAATAATAACCACGGATCATCACCACTCCCTTTGGCTGCCAGGTCGGCTTGTTCGGCGACGATCAGTGCCTGGTGCAGGTGAGCCGCCGACAGCCGCTGTAAGGAGGCTTTGTAGGGGGGCTGCTGCTTTGGCCAGATGTTGTTCTTCTTAAAGCCCTCGGCCAGTTGCTGAGCGCTGTCGCAGGATTTCAGAGCAATCAGCTGGCGTACTTTGCGGGTCAGCGCCCCCAGAATCATGATGGGTTCATGACCTTCCGCTCGTAGGTGGCCCAGCATACGATTGGCTTCGCCAAGCTTGCCCATCAGGCAGGTATCGGCCAGACCAAACGCATCGAAGCGGGAGCTGTCGCCGGTGGCTTCCAACACCAGCTCTTCCGTGACCATGCTTACGCCCTGCATGCGCAGTTTTTCAATTTCCTGTACGGCGGCCAGTAAGTTGCCTTCGGTCTGGTGGGCCAGCGCGGAGACGGCCGCGGGGTCTGCCTGCATGCCCGCCATTTGCAGGCGGCGCTTTAACCACCCCGGATACTGATTGCGTTCAATGGGCCAGACGGGCAGGACAACCCCGTGTTTCTCAATGGCTTTGTACCAGGCGGTTTTCTGCGTGCGGGCATCAAGTCGTGGGCAGATGATCAGCAGAATGTTGTCACTTGCCGGTGCTTCTGCCAGCGCTTGCAGACTTGCGCCTTTGTCGCTGGGTTTGCCGTTGGGAATGCGCACTTCGAGTAAGCGGCGAGAGGCAAACAGAGACATGGCGGAGGCTTCTTCAAGTAGCTGCCGCCACTCAAAGCCCGCTTCGGCATGAAACAGCTCGCGCTCATCAATGCCTTGCCCGCGCGCCGCGCGCCGGATTTCATCGCAGGCTTCCATCACCAGTAAAGGCTCATCGCCGGACACCAGATAGCAGGTTGCCAGGTTCTTCTGTAAGTGAGCGTTTAACTGGTCCAGCCGCAACTTCAAGGGGTCTGCTCCAGACGTTGCAGGCGACGCATCAGGCGGGTGATTAACTCACTGCGCAGTGTATTGCGTAGCGTCGCTTCTTCGGCTGCGGTCGCCACCACGTTGTTGACGTCATTACTGAGGATACGACGCGCTTCCGTAGTGATTTCACGTGATTCTGCCGGAGCTGCCTCTGCAGAGGCATCGGTCATTTCAGGATCTATCGTGCGAGTCAGATTCACCGTGAGTCGTGCGGTAAATTCGTACTCCGCGACTTGCCCCAAGGCATTGACCGACAGCGTACGTCGTTCAACCTCGTACTCAGTAATCTTCAGAT
This sequence comes from Pseudomonadota bacterium, assembly GCA_036148335.1. Classification (GTDB taxonomy): domain Bacteria; phylum Pseudomonadota; class Gammaproteobacteria; order Pseudomonadales; family Oceanobacteraceae; genus Thalassolituus. The sequence goes on along the minus strand of JAYYHP010000069.1, from coordinate 2,111 downwards.
TAACCGGCGCATCGATTGCGGATTGCGGTACGACAACGTCGTTAAATTCGAGGTGCTCAATCAAACTGTCGCGCACATCGCGAGGCTCGCCACTGACATGAATCACCCGATATCCCTCAGGTAAGGGAGTCACACCACGCAGATGCCAGCCGCAGCTGGCGATCGCAGTGAGTGTCAAAATGAGAATCAGGTGGCGCATAATGGGTTTGATACTCTTCTGGTTCTATGACTGATTACGGTGCTTCGGGAGCGTCGCCGAGGCCGTCAGCACAAGGCAAAAAGTTCGGACAGAAGCGGAGCTTATAAGTCATAAGTGAGCATTCCGGCCGAACTTTTTAACGCAGTACTGACAACGCAGGTAGCTCAAAAATCAATTAGCAACGATGTTGACTAATTTTCCTGGCACGACGATAACTTTTCGTACGGTTTTACCGTCAATCTGGGCTTTAACGCTATCGTCCGCCATGGCCATCGCCTCCAGCTCTTCTTTGCTGGCGGTAGCGGGCGCTTCCAGTTTGGCACGCACTTTACCGTTCACCTGAACGATCAGCAGAATGCTGTCTTTTTCCAGTGCTTTTTTATCGACCACCGGCCAAGGCGCATCCAGAACCAGACCGTCATTGCCAAAGGCTTCCCACAGAGACTGGGCAATGTGCGGAGCAATCGGTGACAGCATGCGCACCACGGCGTCCAGACCTTCGGCGACGACAGCACGAGCACCGGCGCTGTCGAGTTTCTGCTTCTGCAGGGTGTTGATCAGTTCCATGACTGCTGCAATGCCGGTGTTGAAGCTGTAACGACGGCCTACGTCATCACTCACTTTCTGAATGGTTTCGTGCACTTTGCGGCGTGCGTCTTTTTCATCTTTGTTCAACTGACCGAGGTCACCACGATCTGCTTGTTGCAGCAGCTCATAGCTTAAGCGCCATACACGCTGCAGGAAGCGCTGAGCGCCCTGCACGCCAGAGTCCGACCACTCCAGTGTCTGCTCCGGCGGCGCGGCAAACATGGTGTACAGGCGCACGGTGTCGGCACCGTACTGCTTAATGGCTTCCTGAGGATCAACGCCGTTGTTTTTCGACTTGGACATTTTGCTCATGCCTGCTGCCGTCAGTTCCAAACCGTCTTCGGTACGTTTGGCACCGGTCACGCGGCCTTTCTCGTCGCGCTCAACGGTCACATCGAGTGGGTTAACCCATTCTTTAGCGCCGTTTTCCGTGGTGTATGAGAAGGCTTCGGCCAGCACCATGCCTTGCGTTAGCAGGTTCTTGAACGGCTCGTCGCAGTTCACCAGGCCCGCATCACGCAGCAGCTTGTGGAAGAAGCGCGCGTACAGCAGGTGCAGAATCGCGTGCTCAATACCACCAATGTACTGGTCAACCGGGAGCCAGTAGTTGGCTTCTTTCGGATCGAGCATCTGGGTGTCGTCCTGCGGCGAGCAGTAACGTGCGTAGTACCAGGACGATTCCATAAAGGTATCGAATGTGTCGGTTTCGCGGAACGCCGGCTGACCGTCGAGTTCGATGTTCTCGAATTCAGGATTGTTCTTGATCGGCGAATTCACGCCGTCCATCACTACGTCGGTCGGCAGAATTACCGGCTGGTGGCTTTCCGGTGCTGGAACAGTGTCGCCGTCCTGTGTACGGATCACTGGAATCGGTGCGCCCCAGTAACGTTGGCGGCTCACGCCCCAGTCGCGCAGGCGGTAGTTAACTTTGATCTCGCCTTTGCTTTCGCTTTTGAGTTTTTCCGCAATGGCATCGAATGCTGCGTCAAAACTCAGACCGTCGAATTCGCCAGAATTAATCAGGGTGCCTTTTTCGGTAAAGGCTTCTTTGCTCAGATCAATGTCTTCGCCGTTGGCAGGTTCGATGACCTGCTGGATTTCAATACCGTACTTAGTTGCGAACTCCCAGTCACGTTGGTCGTGCGCAGGTACGGCCATTACGGCACCGGTGCCGAATTCCATCAGTACGAAGTTCGCGACCCAGACAGGGACTTCTTTGCCTGAAATTGGGTGAATGGCAGTGAGGCCGGTGGCCAGACCTTTCTTTTCGGCGGTGGCAACGTCGGCTTCGGCGGTGCCGGACTTGCTGCACTCGTCGATGAAC
>JAYYHP010000068.1:0-4917 GCA_036148335.1 Pseudomonadota bacterium | reverse complement strand
GACAGGTGTTTTACCTGTTTCTCGTGTTCTTTAATGCGAGACATATCGGAGAACACGGCCACGTAATGTGTGACGCGTTTTTGAGGATCGCGCACCTCAGTAATCGTCATCCATTGCGGGTAGGTCTGGCCGCTTTTACGGCGATTCCAGATCTCACCGCGCCAGTAACCACGCTCACGCAGCTGCGACAAAATACGCTGATAAAAATCTTTGCCATGGCGATCCGAGCGCAGCAAATCAATGGAGTCGCCGAGCACTTCCCGTTCGGAATAACCGGTAATCGTGCTGAATGCTGGGTTCACCGCCTCGATGTTCCAATCCGAGTCGGTAATAACGACGCCTTCCATGGAAAACTCAAACACCGTCATGGCCAGACGCAGGCGCGCCTCTTTGGCTTGCTGCTCAGTGATGTCCTGAACGGAACCGACCCGAGCAACGACAGAGCCCTCATTGTTTAAGATGACTTCGGCACGACCATGAATCACCTTCTCGATGCCAGACGGTAACGAAATGCGATATATCATGTCCGAGGGTTTACCCTCATTCATACTCTCCGTCAGGGTCTGGGCGACTCGCTCAATATCATCCGGGTGTACGTACTCAAAATATTTCGCCAGATTAACAACGCCAGTCCCCTCTTCCTGTTCAAAGATAGATGCTGCCTGCGGCGTGATCGTAATGCGATCATTTTCAACGTCGTCATACCAGGAACCAATCTTTGCCAGGCGCTCTGTCTGTCGCAACAGCTTTTCCCGATCTTGTAGCGTTGCCATGACATGAATGCGCTCACGCATCAGACAACAAAGCTGCGCGAACGTCCCCAGCTGGGCCATTTTGCGTGCCGATAAATCGGCTTGTGTTTCGCTGAGCGTAATAAAGAAATAGCCAACCGGGCCGTGATCATCCAGCAGTGGAATCCGGACCAATCGGTCGCCACCGAGAATATGCCGTACCGCGGCTTCGTTGGTGGTTTCGGTTTGGGTACTGGTGCAAGTCGGGATCACTTCGTCGGGGCGATGTTGCCAGAAATGCTTGATGGTATCCGCCACGGCGTCCATCGACTGAAACGACACCGTCACGCACAGCGCATCCCTGATATCGTCGGGTTGCTCTGCGATATAAATCGCCGTCGCACTGGCTTTTAAAAAACGCGCAATCTGCAACAAAGCGCCTTCAATATCGGCGTGCAGTGTTTCCGCACGCGTGGTCAGAAAAACCCGCATGCTGCGTTCAAGAATGGTTTCCAGGCGTAGATCCGACGCACCGAAACGTCCACCACGCACAGTACCTGCGCGGCGACTTTCCTGTTCGACCCGTTTCCACCCCTCACTGGGTTGATATTCACCCAACGCCGCTGAAGCCAGCGTACTCATGTAACTACTCCACTACCGTTACTTAAACGGACCGTCACAGATTTACGTTGTAAAGTGTAGACTATCGACCCCGGGCCGATGCTCGAGAGTAGGTTTAGCACTGAAGCTGTCCGTTTACGACACAAGTATTCCCAAGCGGCCAAAATAATGAGGCGATATGCGACAAGAGGATTTGATTGCACTGGTTGAGTGGACCATGCCCTTCGGTAAATATCAGGGGCGTCGTTTGTGCGACCTGCCAGAGGAATATCTGTTATGGATGAGCAATCGCGAATTCCCGGAAGGATATCTCGGCCACTTATTGGCCGTCATGCTGGAGCTTCGAATTCACGGGCTGGAAGACCTGCTCACCCCATTAAAAGCCAGCCGCCCTGCTAAACTGAGACAACCGCCACCGGAGAATCTGCAGTAATGCCTACGTTAGGATTGCTTGAAGCCGACGTTCTGTACGACGACCTGATCGACGATTACCAATCTTACGGCACTATGCTGGCCGAGTTACTGTGTCGCCTGAATCCGGCCCTGACCTGTCAGTTTTATGACATTCACAACGGGGAACTGCCCGCACCGGGAAACTGCGATGCCTATCTGGTCACAGGGTCAAAAACCGGGGTATATGACGAGGACCCTTGGCTGGCGCCGCTGGCAGGCTGGATTGAGCAAGCCTATGCGCGCGGTGAGCGTTTGCTGGGTATTTGCTTTGGTCACCAGATGTTGGCGCATTCATTAGGTGGACACGCCGCCAACAGCCCGAAAGGCTGGGGCGTGGGTCATCACACCACCGTCGTTCAGCAACGACCATTATGGTTAAACGACGACACCGAGGCCTTTCAGCTGATATACAGCCATCGGGATCAGGTGGAATCCTTGCCACCCGGGGCTCATTGTCTGGCAGGCAGTGAATTTTGCCCGTTGGCCGCCTGGTATTTGTCCGATCAGGTGCTGTCGTTTCAGGGGCATCCGGAATTTACTGCGGAGTACTTTACACGCCTGCTGGAGCGCCGCCGCGAGGACGTTGGCAACACCCTGTTGGATCAGGCACTGGAAAGTATCCACCAACCCAACGACAGCGAACGCATTGCCCGCTGGATGCTGGAGTTTATTCAGTTACCTAAGCGCTGAGCTGGAAAGCTAATAACCAGGTGTAAGAAGGGAGAATTTACGCCGCGGGCACCGCATCAGGGTGCTCGTCCATGTACTTTTTCACAAACCAGCACTCGGCCTCAATGCGCAAACCGGCTTCCACCGCCCACGCCAATCCCGCCGCCACCAAAGGTTGTCCTAAGCCCTTGCCGCGCAAACGGAAAGGAACGTAGGTGTGAATAAAATTTACACCATCGCCTTCACGCTCGTATTCCAGTAAGCACTCGTACGGCGGCACCGCTAACACAAAGCGCTGCTCAGCTTCATCGTGTCGCAGGGTGTAATCCGCGGCGGTCAGCGGCGTGCGTCGGTCGAGCGTGCTCGTTTCTTTTAAGTCGTTTTTGCTGTCGTTCTTGCTGTCATGCTTATTGGGGGTCATTGACTCGGTCATGGTGTGCTCCTTTAACGATCCTTGTAGTAAACCCCGTCATCTCGCCGGGTAATTAGTGATACGACAATCAGTGACTGTCATTCATGGTGTGTACGCCCAGTGACAACTGCTCAGGGCGGTAACCACACAACGTCACACTGGCGGGATAACGATCACCGCCATCGGCGCTGTATTCAAAACTGTACTGGCGGACCAACAAAGGTCGGCCGGCCCATCGCAGCCTCATTCCCTGCAACGCTACGGTATCATCCAGCAACTGCAATCCTTGCTGTTCACACTGACGTCGCAGATAGGTCATGGCCAGAGACCGGGCGGCCTGCTGGCGTTGCAAAAATGCCCAACCCAATGGGACACCCCCTGCGACCAGGGCAATAAGAAAAAGTTCTGTCACTGTCGTGAGTTCGCTCTGCCGTCGTTGGCAGGTATACTACCACCCTTTCCAACCTACCCGCCCGCGGAGTACTCCTTATGGCCCAACGTGCCTGTGCCTGTCACATCCTTGTTCGCTCGCGGGAAGAGGCCGAATCGATTCTGCAACAGCTGAATCGTGGTGCTGCCTTCGACAAGTTGGCCCGCAAGTACTCCACCTGCCCATCCGGTAAACAAGGCGGCTCTCTGGGCGAGTTTGGCCGCAAAGACATGGTGAAACCCTTCGCCGATGCCGTCTTCAAAGGCCCTCTGTTAAAAGTACAGGGACCAGTCAAAACGAAATTTGGCTGGCACCTGATCAAAACCATCTATCGTCAGTGATCTGACCAGCGAATTTTTATGGCAACTCCCGGACAATTTCATACCCTGACCGTCAGTGACGTTCAGTCTCAAGGCCTGTACTTGGATGACGGTGACGGTGGTCGAATCCTGCTACCTAACCGTTACGTGCCCGAGGGGACAGAGGTAGGCAACGAACTCTCCGTATTCATCTATCTGGATTCTGATGATCGTCTCATTGCGACCACGCAGCGACCACGGGTGCAACTGCATCAGGCGGCATTTCTGTTGTGCAAAGACGTCAATCGCACCGGCGCCTTCATGGACTGGGGCTTGCCGAAAGATCTGTTTGTTCCTTTTGGTGAGCAGAAGCAACGCATGGAAGCCGGTCAGAGTTACGTGGTGTACGTGACCGAAGACAACACCGGCCGCTTAATCGGCAGCGCTCGCCTGAATCGCTTTATCCGCGACGAAGCCACCAGTGCCTGGCCCGGTGCGCCAGAGCCTTTCGCCATGGGTGATAAGGTCAAGTTATTGGTCGCGCAGCGTACCGACATTGGCTACAAGGCCATCGTCAACGATGCTTTCTGGGGCGTACTGCACACCAGCCAGATTCATAAGGCCATTCGTGTCGGGCAACGCATGGAAGGCTATGTGCGCCGACTGCGTGAAGACAACCGACTGGATCTGAGTCTGGAGCCGATTGGCCATACCCGCAGCGATCCGTTGGCCGCGCGTATTCTGAAAAAACTCGAAGAGTCTCAGGGTCAGTTAGGGCTTAACGATTACAGCCCGGCCGAGCTGATTGAAATGCACTTTGGTGTCAGTAAGCGGGCGTTCAAAATGGCCGTCGGCAAACTGTATAAGGCGGGCAAGATTGTTATCGAAGAGACGGGCATCCGCCTGCGCAGCGACGACGATCCACTGCCGCCTTCCAACAAATCGACCAGCAAACCGTCCGGTAAATCAGGCAAAGCCACACCGAACAAGTCGAACGCTAAATCTGGCAAGGCGAACGCCAGGTCTGGCAAAGCAGGCCCGAAACCTGAGAACAAAAAGCGCCACACCGACAAACGTTCGGAACGCCCAAGCACCTCAGAGAAAACATCCACCGCGACAGGTGCAGCCTCCGGCCCTTGGTCTCAACGCCAGACCACCGAGTCGACGGGCGGTAAATCGGGTCGCAACGATGGCAAGCCCGCGCGACAGAGCGAGCGACGGGATAGCAATCAGACCAAACGTGCGGATAAAGCGAAGCCTTCAAATAAGACGGTGTATCGCAATCCAAAAACCAAAACCAGC